>NZ_BAOX01000656.1:0-503 GCF_000813105.1 Rhodococcus sp. BS-15
CCAGATGGATGGTCGTCGACGTCGAACCTGCGAAAGCAGGAACGGCAGACAGGATCCGGCTTACAGGCCGACTCGTTCGCACTCACTATTTCTCCGCAGTTCTCCTGCGGCGTCGCTCCATGGGGCACACTGGAAGTCATGACCGACGACGACACCTCCTGGTACTACGACATCAGCACCAAGCAGGTCGTACAGGGCAAGCAGACCAACGCCCTCGACCGCATGGGCCCGTATCCGGACAAGGCCACCGCGGAGCAGGCGCTGAAGATCGCCGCGGCTCGCAACAAGGCCGCCGATTCCGACGACGACTGGAACAACTGACGGTGCTGCTCACCCGGCTGAGGGCTCCGGGCTTCGACTTCGAGGCCATCAGATCCGAGTTCGCACTGACCGAGGCGTTCGACCCGGACGTGATGCGCGAGGCGGTCGAAGCCCGAGACCTGCACGCCGACAGCAGAATCGACCGCACCGACATCCCGTTCGTCACCATCGACCCACTCGGC
>NZ_BAOX01000655.1:0-522 GCF_000813105.1 Rhodococcus sp. BS-15
TGCATGCCCGTCCCCGTCGCCGGGACCGGTGTTCGGCGGGCTGCGCGACGGTTATGCGGTGTTGCTGGATGCACTCGTCGCTGCGATCGATGCCGAGGTGCTCGTCGGGACACACGTGGGGGCGATACGCCAGGAGTCCGGCGGGTGGTTCGTCGACGGTGTCGGCATCGTCGACGGTGTGGTGCTCGCGGTACCCGCGCCTACTCTCGGCTGGTTGATCGCGGAGGTCGCACCCGCTGCGTCTCACGCAGCCCGGAGCATCGAGCTGGCCTCGTCGGTCGTCGTAGCCCTGGCATTCCCGAAAACGACCGAGCTGCCGCAGAATTCGGGAATCCTGGTGGCCACGGACGCGGGCTTGGACGTCAAGGCATTCACCCTGTCGAGCCGCAAGTGGCCGCACCTCGACGAGCGTGACGCGGTACTGCTGCGGGCCTCGCTCGGCCGATTCGGTGACACCACGGCCTCGGACCGATCCGACGCGGAGTCGATCGAGACGGCGCTGAACGACCTCGCGGCGGTGGC
>NZ_BAOX01000654.1:0-537 GCF_000813105.1 Rhodococcus sp. BS-15
CAGACGCGGTCGACGGGCTTCGTGGCCGCCAGGCCCAGGCACGCGTCGACGTATCGACCCGCACGGCCGAGCTGAACGCGCTGCGTGGCGAACTGACCCTGGTGCGGGCCGAACACGATGACGCGCCGCCGCCGTTCGCGGCACGAACCGACTCTCGCGTCGAACTCTCGGGTGCGCCTCTGTGGCAGCTGGTTCGGTTTGCCGACTCGGTGTCCCCTGCCGACGCGGCGGGGATCGAATCCGCACTGCAGGCGGCAAACCTGCTCGACGGCTGGATTCACCCGGTTGCGGACTTCCCCGTCGACTCGAGTTCGGAGCAGTATCTGTCGCCGCTACCGGAGGCCTCGAGGCCGACCGGGACCACCTTGGCGTCCGTCCTCCAACCCGAGCCCGGTACCGCCGTATCCGAATCGCGCATCCTCGACGTGCTGAACTCGGTTGCACTGCAACAGGATCAAGGAGCAGTCTCGGGCGGTGCCGTCTCGGTGTGCGTCGACGGTCGGTACTGGCAGGGTGTGCAGCAGGGCCGCCACACCA
>NZ_BAOX01000653.1:0-538 GCF_000813105.1 Rhodococcus sp. BS-15
TCGGGGCTGGCCGCATCGGTCGGCCGGGCCGCGGTGCTGATCGGCGGAAGGTCGACCTTCGAGGACGCCTACGCGTACTCCAAGTTTGCTCGAACAGTGCTGCACACCAACGATATCGACTTTCGCAATCGCAGCCACAGCGCCGAGGAAGCGGACTTCCTGGCCGGTCGAATCGCAGCGACCGGGTTGGGGGTCACCTACACCGACCTCGAGAACGCACCGGTGGTGTTGCTCGTCGGCTTCGAGCCCGAGGAAGAATCACCACTGGTGTTCCTGAGGCTTCGGAAGGCGCACCGCACGAGCGCGGTGGTGGTGGCGTCGATCGCACCGTTCTCCACCAGGGGCCTACGAAAGCTCGACGGCATCCTGCTGCAGTCGATTCCCGGTGACGAACCGGGGTGGCTCGATGCGTTGCACGTCGGCGATCGTGGCACCGAAGCGATTGCCCAGCTCCTCCGAGAGCCCGGTGCGATCGTGCTCGTGGGCGAGCGGCTCGGCTCCGTGCCGGGCGGTCTGGCGGCGGCCTCGAAACTGGCGG
>NZ_BAOX01000652.1:0-550 GCF_000813105.1 Rhodococcus sp. BS-15
TCCACGAACAGCACGACAGCGGCCACGGCCAGGATCGGGGAGCCGACGACGCGGTCGCACAGGACGAGGCCGCGGACAGCGTCGAGGCTGCCGAGCGCGACGGATCCGATCCGGCCGAGATACAGGTCGATTCAGCGGAGCCGACGGATGCCGATACCGAGCCGAGCGGCGGCCTCGAGGCACCCGAGGACGAGGACATCGCAGAACACGAGTTGCCGCTCAACGGACTTCGCGGATACACCACCCGCCGTCGGCCGTAGCTCCCGCTCCTGGCCGACAGGCTCAGCGCCCGCGCTCGAGCAGCGAAGACGACGTAGTCTTGGCCCCGGATTGCGCGCACGTACGAGTGAAGAGGGTTCGACGCCGATGACAGATCGACAGATGCAGCAACCGGAACAGTCGGTCTCACCGGACGGGTCGACGCGGCCGCGCACTCGGCGGATCGTCGTGCCGACCGTCGTCCTCGTAGTCTGCGCTGTGCTTGTCGCGCTGCCGACCTGGACCGTCGTATTCGCGGGCGCGCAGTGGCCGGTGGCGGCACAGCTGGTCG
>NZ_BAOX01000651.1:0-553 GCF_000813105.1 Rhodococcus sp. BS-15
GCCCACCTCGCTGCGGTGCGCACAGTGGCCGACCGCCGCGAAGGTTTCGCGCGCCTGTCCGGCCGGGTCGACACCTTCCGAACCAAGGTCGAGTCGATCGACGCGGAGGTGGAGCGCTTGTCGGTGGCCATCGACGAGGCCCGAGAGCGCGGCGAATCGGCTCAGCGTGAGTTCGAGAGCGTGCAGGATCAGATCGGCACCCTCGATGCGAGTGAACTGAGCCTCGACACCAACTACGAACGAGCTGTCGCCGCGCTTCGACATGCCGACGCCCGAGTGACCGAACTGCAGGCCGAAGAACGCATCGCAGGCAAGAAGGTGGCGTCGTTCGAGGCCAGGATCGAAGCGCTCACGATGGGTCTCGAACGCAAGGACGGTGCCGGGTGGCTGGTGGAGAACCAGCAGGACGGTCTGTCGGGCCTGCTCGCAGGCCATCTCACGGTCGAGCCGGGATACGAGATCGCGGTGGCGGTGGCCATGGGGCCGGCCGCCGATGCCGCACACGCCGAATCGTTCGATGCCGCGCGTGATGCCGTGCTCGCGCTGCGTGCGA
>NZ_BAOX01000650.1:0-554 GCF_000813105.1 Rhodococcus sp. BS-15
GCGTCGTCGCGGCCGACACCGAGATCGTCTGTGTCCTCGACGGAGACGGCTCGATGGATCCACGCGACCTGCCGACCCTCGTGACCGCCCTCGATCACGCGGACCTCGCCGTCGGTCGCCGCCGACCGGCGAAGGGAAGCTCGCCCCTGCACGCCAGGATCGGCAATGCCGTTCTCTCACTTCGACTTCGCACCAAGTACAAGCTTCCCGTCCACGACCTGGGAGCCATCCGCGCAGTACGCCGTCAGGCACTGCTCGACCTCGACGTCACCGACCGCCGCTCGGGCTACCCGCTGCAGCTGCTCGTGCTGGCGGCCGAAGCCGGCTGGACCGTCGTCGAACACGACGTGGACTACCGACCACGGACCGCCGGAACGTCCAAGGTCTCGGGCTCGGTGAAGGGGACGATCGTCGCCGTGCGAGATTTCTGGAAGGTGCTCTCGTGACCGTCACCGCTCTCGTCGTCGCCAAAGCCCCCGTTCCGGGTCTGGCCAAGACGCGCCTCGCCGCCTCGATCGGCGACGCCGCCGCAGCCGAACTGGCCGCGGCCTCGC
>NZ_BAOX01000649.1:0-554 GCF_000813105.1 Rhodococcus sp. BS-15
CTTGATCAGGTCGAAGTGGATGTTGAGTCCGTGGCCGAAGAACAGCGCGTCGCCGTCCTTCAGGTTGGGCTCGATCTCCTCGGAGAAGATCTTGGCCTGCGCGGTGTCCGGTGCGAGCACCATGATCACGTCGGCCCATTCGGACACCTCGGCGGGAGTGCCGACCTTCAGGCCCTGCTCCTCCGCCTTGGCGCGGGACTTCGAGCCCGCTGCCAGGCCGATGCGCACATCGACACCGGAATCGCGCAGGCTCAGCGAGTGCGCGTGGCCCTGGCTTCCGTAACCGATCACAGCGACCTTGCGGCCCTGGATGATCGACAGATCAGCATCGTCGTCGTAGAACATCTCGACTGCCACTGTTTGTAACCTTTCCTCTTCGATTTCGCTGAAAATCACGTCCGTCGCTCAGCGCGACGCTGTGATCGATTTCGGTCCACGTCCGACGGCAACGACTCCCGACTGAACTATTTCTCGAATTCCATAGGGGTCCAACATCTTCAACAACGCATCGAGCTTCGAGCGGGTTCCCGTCGCCTCGACCGTCACGGCCTCGG
>NZ_BAOX01000648.1:0-554 GCF_000813105.1 Rhodococcus sp. BS-15
CCCCCGACGGAACCTTCCACCTCCAAGCTCTCATCCCCGTCACCCCCGAGAAGCTGGACTCGTCGACCTCCCTGTCGACTATCTCGCAGGTCGGACTAGCGCTCGACGGCATCACGATCTTCGGGGATGCGCCCTCCGTCGCTGACCGCGGCGGGCTGCCGGCCCTCGACTCGTGCGGCGGACACATCGATCCGTCGGGCTACTACCACTGGCATTTCGGTGCCGAGTCGATCCAGGCCAACCTCGACGAAGCAGGTATCAGCGAGACCTGCGCGGTGGATCAGGACGCGGAAGCGCTCATCGGGCTCGCCTACGACGGCTATGGCATCTACGGACCCGAAGAGGATCGAGACATTCCAACAGACCTCGACGAATGCTCCGGACACGTTTCCGAGACCGAAGAGTTCGGTGAGATCTACCATTACCACCTGACTTACGACTCCCCGAATCTGCCCGGCTGCATGGCAGGCGCGACGGCCGAATCAGCCTTGAGCAGCCCCGACAACGATCAGGCGGCCTTGCCGGGCGGCTCAGGCGGGGGGCGGGAATGGCGG
>NZ_BAOX01000647.1:0-569 GCF_000813105.1 Rhodococcus sp. BS-15
GGCCGGTACTACGAGGATCTCAGCGACGACGAGAAAACCGCGATGAGCGAAAGCTACATCCAAGCCGCTGGGTCGGCGCAGGCGATGTCGGTCGAGATGCGGTTTCCCATCGACGGTGTTCATCGCCTGTTCGTCGTCGGCCGACCCGGCCCCCGTCATGGCGAACCCACTGTCGAGATCCCGTTCTTCAGCGGCAAACGCTCCCTCACCGTGTACCCCGAAGAGGTGTTCACCGCCGACGACGCGACGCAGTTGTTCTTCGAGTGGGCCACCACAGGAGACATCGACCGCACGAAGCACCACCTCCGCGAATACGACCTCGACGCCTTCTACCGAACCTGAGACCAGCCTGCTTCACGCGAACGATCGGCCGCGGACGTCGCCCTCATGGCCGAGGAGCTGCAATGCCCGAACTCGGTGTCGATGAATATCGCTGCTCGTACGCTGCTCCGGTGCGGTGGGCTTGGCGGAAGTCATCGAGCATTTGGGTTCGTCGATATGAGAGCCCATGCACGCGAACAGGTATGCGGAGTACTCGAAGAGTTGCATTGCACGACAGCAAGGCCCCC
>NZ_BAOX01000646.1:0-569 GCF_000813105.1 Rhodococcus sp. BS-15
TGCAGGGACTCGTCGACCAGCACGACGGAGGCGCCGCTGTGGTGGCGACGTAGCGAGGTCCGCCGGCGAGAGGCGCAGGTTCATCTGCAGCATCGCCGCCGCCGTGCCGGGGATGGCCCAGTACAATTCGAAGTGGCGCTTGCTGTTCCAGTCCAGGATGCCGACCACGTCGGCCGGGCCCACGCCGAGTCCGCCGAGCACGTTCGCGGCCCGGCGGATACGACGGTACGCGTCGGCGTAGGTGTAGCGGTCCCAGCCGCCGTCGGGCGTGCGGTAGACGATCTCCTGTTCCGGGTAGGTCCTGGCGGCGTGCCGGATGAGGGTGGTCGTGTTGAGCTGGGTGCTGTCGCCGTGCGTGGACGGCAGCCCCTTGACAATGTCGGTCATGGTGGATGCCCTTCTAGCCGATGCGTTCGATGATGGTGGCGTTCGCGGTTCCGGTGGCCTCGCACACCGTCTGAAGTCCGAAGCGGTCTCCGCGGCGCTCGAGCTCGCAGAGGAGATCGGTCAGCATCCGCGCGCCGGTGGACCCGAGCGGGTGTCCGATGGCGACGGATCCGCCGTTGACG
>NZ_BAOX01000645.1:0-579 GCF_000813105.1 Rhodococcus sp. BS-15
GCTCATAGTGGGATGTTTCCGTGTTTCTTGGGTGGGAGGGTGACTTGTTTGCGTTCGAGTAGTCGTAGTGCGGTGACGATCTGGCCGCGGGTGTGGCTCGGTGGGATGACGGCGTCGAGGTAGCCGCGTTCTGCGGCGATGTAGGGGTTGACGAGGGTGTCTTCGTATTCCTGCTGCAGTGTCAACCGGAGGGCGTCGACGTCTTCACCGTTCTTGGCGGCGTCGAGCAGTTGTTTGCGGTAGACGAATCCGACGGCACCGGAGGCTCCCATGACGGCGATCTGTGCGGTGGGCCAGGCGAGGTTGACGTCGGCTCCCATGTGCTTGGATCCCATCACGTCGTACGCCCCGCCGTACGCTTTGCGGGTGATGACGGTGATCTTCCCGACCGTTGCTTCGCCGTAGGCGTAGAGCAGTTTCGCGCCGCGTCGGATGATGCCGTTGTATTCCTGTCCGGTGCCGGGCAGAAAGCCCGGTACGTCGACCAGGGTGATGATCGGGACGTTGAAGCAGTCGCAGGTGCGCACGAACCGGGCTGCTTTCTCGGAGGCGTCGATATCCAATGTGCCGGCGAACTGG
>NZ_BAOX01000644.1:0-582 GCF_000813105.1 Rhodococcus sp. BS-15
GGGGTGGATGGCGTCGGCACCGGACTTGGCGGCCGCATCCAAGATCTTGTCGATCACCAGATACGACTCCGCCGAGGACTGTCCACCCAGTGCGAAGGCTTCGTCGGCGAGGCGTACGAACGGGGCATCGGCATCGGGCTCGGCGTACACAGCGACACTGGCCAACCCGGCATCGGCGGCCGCCCGGATCACCCGCACCGCGATCTCACCACGATTGGCGACAAGAACCTTCGAGATTTTCTTATGGGAAGTCGAGGTGGTCATGTATTGAAATTCCTTCACTGGCCATATCGGGCATTGACGAAAAGAGCTGGGGCACTGGCAAGTCCGTATCGATGCAGATCCTGGGGACGACCCCACAGATCCGAAACAACCGGAGCTTCGACGAGCGCCGAAGACCGCGCTGCGGTCAGAACAGCAACAACGGCAGCGATGTCGCGTCGGTGGGGCTTCCGCGAAACGACCAACCAGGCGACGCAGCAACACGATTCGCGTCGCCGTTCGTTTCGTTGCTCACTGCGTCATGATTCGCTTCGCCGCTCACTGCGTCATGATTCGCGTTGCTCATAGTGGGATGTTTCC
>NZ_BAOX01000643.1:0-584 GCF_000813105.1 Rhodococcus sp. BS-15
CAACGGCGAAGCCGCCGAGCAGACCGCCGGCAGCGAGCGCGGACGTGGCGAGCGAGCGGCGAGTGGCGTTGGTGGGCATGATTATCACCCTAGCCGCGCCTGCACCCGCAGGCTCCTCGCAAGGTGGTCTCGTTGCTCGATCACCAAGCGCCGCAGGGCAGCCGGTGCCCACTCGTGCTCGGCGAGCCAGCTGTCCGCGGCCTCCGTCGACGACTGCTGCGGGAACAGGCGGACGACGATTCGCCTCGCGATCTCGATGCTGCGCGAGGTCCACAACGACGAGATGGCCTCGAAGTACCGGTCGTGATACTCCTGCGTCAGGTCCGGTCGGTGCCCGGCCCCGAAGCCGGTGATGAAGGCGTCGAGAACATCGTTGGACGCATCGTCGCGCTCGGTGATGGCAGTCCACGCCCGCGCCTTGACCTCGGCATCGGGTATCGCCGTCGACGCCGCGGTGTGTGAGGTGCGCCCCGACGAGGTGTCGTCGGAGGCCAGCTCGGCGTCGAGCTCGGCCGAGGTCGCGTTCCCGGTTGCGGCCAGGGCCAGCCAGAACGACCAGCGCTGATCGGGGATCGAGACGCAGT
>NZ_BAOX01000642.1:0-589 GCF_000813105.1 Rhodococcus sp. BS-15
GCTCGATGCGTTGGCGTTCGACGTCGCCGCGATCAACGATGGTTTGACCACTGGTACGTAGAAGACCGCGAGCCCCTGCGTCCGACGCACGGGTCCGACTAGGGTCCTGTTCATGTCGATGAGAACCGGTCGCGTCCGGCACCTGTCGGTGGTGCCGAATTTGTCCGACACCGACGAACCGGCCGACGACAACGCGACGGAAGCCACGCGGCGGGGCCTGGTGAACTTGGTGCTTCGGGTGACCGTGGATCACACCCGTCCGCAGATCTGGCGTCGGGTGCGGGTGCGCTCGGATCTGCTGCTGTCCGAGCTGCACGCAGTGCTCCAGAAGGCGCTCGGGTGGGAGGACCGGCATCTGCATGCGTTCAGCGTCAGGACCGCCGGTGCCACGCGTCGATTCGAGATGGAAGAGACGCTCGACGACGAACCGGACGACGAGGCGTCGAGCGAAGAGCGAGTACGGATCGACGACGTGCTCACGGCACCGGGTTCCACCATGACGTACGAGTACGACTTCGGTGACGGGTGGACGCACACGATCGTTCTGGAGCAGATCGATTCCGATATCGACGACCTCCGATCCGTCTGC
>NZ_BAOX01000641.1:0-593 GCF_000813105.1 Rhodococcus sp. BS-15
TGCCGCCCGGGCTCCCCGCCGCGGGCACCGGACCGACGCCCGATCAGTCGCGCATGCTCGCCGCTGTGGCCTTCAAGACCTCCGGACTGGTCGTGGTCGTTGCGACGACCCTGGCTCTGGTCACCCTCGTCTCGGTCAACAGCGACCTCACCGGAACGCTCGGGGCGATCGCTGGGTCGTGGTTCGCCGTGCACCTGGTACCCCTGAGCATCGGCGGTACGTCCCTCGCATCGCACCGCTCCTGCCGACACTGATAATCGGCTGGTCCGTCGCCCACACCGTCCACCACGCGGTGGACTCCGACACCGAACGCCGCGTGGTTCGTTGGGTGTTCGCGGCGTCGATGGCCGGCCCGCTCGCCGTCACCGCCATCGCCCTGGCCGTCGCCAAGGACGCGTCCACCGTCATCGGACTGTCCAGCCCCAACACACTCGTTGCCTTCTCCTGGGTCGCAGGCGTGCACGCGGCAGCATCCGGAACCGGTCTGCTTCTCGCGCGCTGGGACTCACTGGTGGCCCGCCGCGGATTCCCGGACTGGGTGCGCGCGCTCGTTGCGCCCCTCGTGCGCGCGATAGCGATCCTTGCCGCGGGCG
>NZ_BAOX01000640.1:0-600 GCF_000813105.1 Rhodococcus sp. BS-15
TTGGCCGGTGCTGCCTTCTTCTCGGCAGGCTTGGCGGCAGCGGCAGGCTTCGATGCCTCGGCCTTGGGAGCAGCGGCTTTCGGAGCGGCCTTGGGTGCTGCGGCCTTCGGAGCGTCGGTCTTGTCGGGAGCAGAGGCAGCCGGCTTGGCTGGTGGCGCGGGTGCTGCGGGAGGCGCGGACTTGGTCGAGCTACCGTTCGAGGCTGCGCCGTTACCGGCCGCACCGTTGGATCCGGCGGTCTCGTCGGCCGCAGCATCGGGGTCGTAACCGGTCAGAAACTCGTGCCAGCTCGCGTCGACGGATGAAGGGTCCTGCTTGAATCGCTGGTACATCTCGTCGACCAGCCATTGATTCTGTCCGAATTGGGTAGTAGAGCTGCTGCTCACGGCAGTAGTTCGCCTCGTTTCTGTCTTCGTTCCCGTTCAGCGCGCGTACGTGTCCAGGCTAGACCTTTGGTCCAGCTCACGTGCGTCCGGGACGTAGCTGTGATATGTACTCACCGGTAACCATCGGCCTCGTTGTCGATGACACCTTGGACTATCGAATTATTCCCTCGGTTCGTTTCGGCCGCAGTCCACAGATGCGCGTAGAACCCGCCCC
>NZ_BAOX01000639.1:0-613 GCF_000813105.1 Rhodococcus sp. BS-15
GACGGAGCCCGCCGCGACCTCCACTGCGACCGCACCAGTGCGCAGCGCGACAGAGGTCGGCTGCGTCGACGCGGACCCGAGCATCATCGATGCGATCACCACCGGCATCACCGAAGGCCGCGTGCTGCGCGACATCGCAGCTGTGACCACCACGGTCGACAATGTCGAGCGAGACTATGTGTCGGCGAACGTGTTCCGCGCGGACGGTCAGCGATCGGTGTCGGCGGCGGTGTGGTTCTCGCCCGGTGCCGGTGTGTACAACCTCTCCGGCAACTCCCGCGATGTCACTCCGAATTTCGAGTTCGCCCGAGGCGAATTCGGCGGCGTCAACGCAGGGGACCAGTTCGGGCAGCAAGCCCAGGACTGCGTGTCGGCGCTCGCGCGTGGCCGGTAGCGGCGCGATGGCCGACACCGAGCGCGAGCACCACATCGAACTGGCCTTCGCCGACGGCACCGCTGCGCGATGGTCCGTCGCATTCGACGAGCTGAAGCGTGCCGCAGACCTCATCGAAGCCGAACTCGACGCCCCCCGGCATGGCGTCGACGGCCGACGCGCCGCGGCCACGAGCCGACGCGGACGCGGGCTACGTCGAACTCACACGAGCCGACCGGA
>NZ_BAOX01000638.1:0-625 GCF_000813105.1 Rhodococcus sp. BS-15
GCGCCGGGCGTCGCCACTCTGCCCGCGGGTGCGCAGACCTGCCCGGCGACCGTTGCGCCGACCAGCGGGCTTCGAGGTTCGGCAGTGGGGTCGACGGTCACCTCGTGCCCGTTCGCCGAGGAAGTCAGATTGGCCTACACCAGGGCCGGTTCGGATCGGAATTCTCGGACGGTGGTGGCCAGCAGCCCGGTCACCGGCAAGCGGTACGAGATGAACTGTGTCTCGTCCGCGCAGTTGGTGACGTGTACCGGTGGCGAGAACGCTGTTGTCTACCTCTTCTAGTTCGGCCCGCCGCGTCGGAAGAGGTGGAGCGGTGGCCCTTGCGTTCTGTGTTCTGGTGTCCGGCTGCACCATCGCCACCGATGACGACCCCGCGTCCGAAACACCCGTCGTGTCCGAAACATCGGCTGCTGCGGTGCCCCCGGCGATTCCGCCGACGTCCGATGCGGGAATGTGGACCACTGCGCCTGCTGTCGAGACGCTGCCGGCAGCTGATCTGGCCGCGGAGTTCGGCGTGCTGGAGTCGACGGCGGGTGGGCCCATCGGCCTCGCTCTGGCTCCGGTCGGCGGCGGCCCGTCGACGGTGCTCGGCACCTGGACTTCCGGTACGGCGTGGTCGACGGTC
>NZ_BAOX01000637.1:0-628 GCF_000813105.1 Rhodococcus sp. BS-15
AAGGTCGATGCGTGCATGGGTCCGGTCACGGTCCGCACCTACGCGCAGTTCGCGGTCTCGACGTCGACCTCGGACAACAGTGTGTTCGTGTATTCCGACCCCACTTGGCTCTGACACAGCCCTGCGGCCCGGTCGACTATCTGACTCCGGCCACGGACAGTGATCGTTCGATTGACACCCACCGTGTTCGTCGACCGAGAAGTTCGACCCCACTTTGTTCGGTCCGGAAGCTCCATCTGCTCCCGCCGCCCACCCCGGTAGACAAGCACTTCGCGTCCCGCATGCCGGTTGGCGGGGAAAGGAATTGAGGACTACTTCGATGACCACTTCACCGGTCGACCCGATGACCCCACCGACCCGCCATGTCGGTGCAGCACGCAACGAAACCTCGACAGCGGTCATCGCGACACTGTTCGGGCTCGGGTTGCTTGTTGTGGCGTTCGCGATGATCGGACGCCTCGCCGGGTGGGCTGACGAGCACGGGACGATCCTGGTGTATCTGGCGTTCTTTGTGTGGATGTCGATCGCCGGGCGGGTGTTCTGGTGGGGCACCGACAGAGTGGTTGCCACGGTCCGGAAGCCGGCGGCCCAGGACCACCGATGAGGCCGGAACCGATATCGGAACCGA
>NZ_BAOX01000636.1:0-632 GCF_000813105.1 Rhodococcus sp. BS-15
CACGCATGCTGATCGAAGGGCACCCCTGCATCCGTAGGGGTGCCCTTCGGTGCGTGAACCAGGTGGCGTCACAGTTCGACGTCTCCGGCCTCTAAACTGTTTCTGCTGCACCAGCTCCGAACTTTCACCGACAACAGTCTCGAACCGACATAGGGAGTTTTTCACGTGAGCCAGCCAGGCCGTCCTGTCGTTCTGATCGCCGACAAACTTGCGCCGTCCACCGTCGAGGCATTGGGCGACGGCGTCGAGGTCCGTTGGGTCGACGGCCCGGATCGCCCCGCGCTGCTCGCCGCGGTTCCCGAGGCCGACGCGATCCTGGTGCGTTCCGCGACCACGGTCGACGCAGAGGTTCTCGCCGCCGGAACCAACCTCAAGATCGTCGCCCGCGCCGGTGTCGGCCTGGACAACGTCGACGTACCTGCAGCCACCGAGCGCGGTGTCCTCGTCGTCAACGCACCGACGTCCAACATCCACACGGCGGCCGAGCATGCGGTGACGCTGCTGCTGTCGGCCGCGCGCCAGATTCCCGCTGCCGACGCCACTCTGCGTCAGCACGAGTGGAAGCGCAGCAAGTTCAACGGTGTCGAGATCTTCGGCAAGACCGTCGGCGTCGTCGGACTCGGCCGCATCGG
>NZ_BAOX01000635.1:0-632 GCF_000813105.1 Rhodococcus sp. BS-15
CCGACGACGGCGATGCTGCCGGAGTCCCCGTCGAGCGTCCATTCGGGGGTGGCTGCGGCGTCGGGTGTCGCCGTGGGGCAGGTGCTCGAGGCGGCCGGGGCAGCAGCGTCGGACGAAGCCGAGGACGTGGAGGTCGCCGGGGACGAGTCGTCCGAGTCCGAGCTGCAGGCACCCGTCAGCGGGACGAGCGAGACGGAGGCGGCCAGGAACATGGTGCGGGTGTAGGAGTGATTCACCGCGCCCACGCTACAAGTACCGCCTCCGATGCCCGTCACACTGCGGCGCGGAGTACGTCTGCGACCGGGGTGGATGCTCGACCGATCAGGCCTGCAGGTCTCCGGAATCGGTGTCGAGCTCGCCGCGAGCGATTCCTGCGTCCGCGCTGGCCAACATGCTTGCGACGAAGTCGGGCAGTCCCGCGCCTTGGAGAATCGCGGTGTACTCGGACTCGGAGACGTCCTTGTAGACGATCGACTTGCCGGAGATCTCGCTGATGACCGCCGCGAGCTCGGCGTAGGTGAGGCGTTCGTCGCCGCCGAGCTCGTAGATCTTTCCGCCTTGATCGTCCAGTGTCAGTACGGCTGCGGCCGCGGCGGCGAAGTCGACGCGAGACGCGGCGGCGAGCTTGCGTA
>NZ_BAOX01000634.1:0-633 GCF_000813105.1 Rhodococcus sp. BS-15
CGACCGTCGGGGCCACCGCCGTCGGCCCGTCGATACGAGCGCTGCGCGAGCATCCGGCCATCATCGACCGCGCAGCAGCGTCCGGCCGGGCCAGCTACGTGTGGACCGTCGACGAGAAAGAGGACGTGGACCTGTGCCGCGAGCTCGGCGTCGGGTGGATCGCCACCAATCACCCCGGCCGAACGCGCGCCTGGCTCGAATCGAAGAACGTGTAGGTTTTCGGGCGTGGGTAAGAGCAAAAGAAACAGTGGACCGAAGCAGGACAGCAACCGAGCAGCGAAGCTGGCGCAGCGAGAAGCGGAACGCGCGAGCATCGAATCGGCGTCGACCCGCCCGTTCGAAGGCCTTGCTGCCGAATGCGACCTCGTAGCACTGCGTGAGTTCGTCCCGTCGGCAACGGCAACCGCGCCGATCACCGTCGACGGTCGCACGATCACGCTGGCAACGGTGCTGCCCGGTGCCGTCGCAGCATTGGTGCGCGAAGACGCGGATACCGTCGAAGGATTCGTCGGCCTTCAGGTGCAGAACCAGTCGAAAGACGTTGCAGCAGATATCAGTAGCGCGCTCGGATGGGCGTCCACCGCATCCGCGGGCGAGTCGCTCGAAGCCGCGAAGATCACCGACAGCACCCCC
>NZ_BAOX01000633.1:0-636 GCF_000813105.1 Rhodococcus sp. BS-15
GGCCAGGGCAACGGCGGCGACCCGTGCCGCTTCGACGGCAGCGGCTTTGGCAGCCTTCGCCTTCTCTGCCGGGCTGAGCGTGGGTGCCGGCTGCGTCGGGTCGACTGTCATGTCCGCGTCCTCCATGAACGTGTGCTGATGCTGAACTGGCTCGATCTCCACCGCAAACCCTAGTGGCATCGCAGCTCGCACTAGTGTGGTGCGAGTGCAGGACAAACTCGTGTGGATCGATTGTGAAATGACCGGCTTGGACCTGAGCAAGGACAAGCTGATCGAAATTGCGGCGCTGGTGACCGACAGTGAGCTCAACATCCTCGGGGAGGGTGTCGACATCGTCATCCACGCCGACGACGACGCGTTGGCGAACATGCCTGCCGTCGTCACCGACATGCACGCCAAATCGGGCTTGACCGACGAGGTGCGCGCGTCGAAGGTGACGCTGGAGGAAGCCGAGCAGCGCGTGCTGGCGTACATCAAGGAGCACGTCCCGGTGGCCGGGACCGTTCCACTCGCGGGAAACTCGATCGGGACCGATCGTGGATTCATCTCTCGCGACATGACCGCGCTCGACACCTACCTCCACTACCGAATGATCGACGTCAGCTCGATCAAGGAACTCTCCCGACGGTGGTACCC
>NZ_BAOX01000632.1:0-641 GCF_000813105.1 Rhodococcus sp. BS-15
GTGCGGACCTGGCTGTCTGCTCGCCACCGCGTGCCGTCCGCGGTGACCGGCACGATGCGAGGAGTCGAGGATCGAGCCTCGGCAGCATTGGACAACAGGCCGATCCGCGAGGGGCGCACCGTTCTCCCGGTCAGGGCATCGACGATGGCGGGCGCGGTGAGCATCGCGGTGCCGACGGCCGCCAGCGGATTTCCCGGGAGGCCGAGCACCACCGTGCCGTCGGGCAGTGCCGCGGTGATCTGAGAACCGCCGGGACGCATCCGCATCCGCCCGACGACGGTCTCGGCATCGAGGCCGGCGAGGGTCGCGCGGAGCTGATCTGCGGCCCCACCTCCGGTTGCCCCGACGACGATGATCACGTCCACATCCTGGGTTCGGGTCAGCACGTCTCGAAACCCCGTCGCGGTGTCCTCGAGCAGCGTCACATCGACGACGGAGATGCCGCAGTGTGCCAGGTACTCAGGCAACACCGATCCGAGAACGTCCCTGGTCTCGCCGGGAGCGAGTAGGCCGGTGGATCGAATCTCGTTGCCGCTGATGACCACTCGTCCGCGGACCGGACCGCGCACCGCCACCTCGAACACCTCTGCGCTGGCGGCGAGCGACCGTACGGCGGCATCGATGGGGGTGCCTGCTGCGAC
>NZ_BAOX01000631.1:0-649 GCF_000813105.1 Rhodococcus sp. BS-15
CGGGCCGGGTCGACGGGAGTGATCGGCACAGAGTCGACCGATGGTGTTGTTGCAGAATCGGACTCGGGCTGGCCTCCACCCGGTTGCGGCGCAACCGTCACCTGCGGCGCGGCCTCGGTCGATGTCGCCGACACACCCGCGACCACGGTGGGGATGACCGACGGCATTGCATCCGTCGGTTCGTCCGAATTGCTGCATCCCGTCAGGAGAATGCCGGTAAACATCATGGCGACGAAAGCCATTCGCCTGCTGCGTCTCGTCATCAGTTGGATGTTGCTTGCTGCATCGACAACACGAAGCCATGTCCGCCGCCGGCGTCGCAGATCATCGCTTCGACGCGGGAGAAGCACGTCATCCCATTGAACGTGATGGAGGTATTGTACTCCAACGTCTGCGCGTTCTCGACGCCGAATTGGCCCTGATTGAAGCACGTCGGCGTCACCTTCCCCGGCACCATGTAGAAGCCTTTGCTCAGTTGGTCGATGGTGAACGACGGGGTGACGCAGTTCGCGCCGTCCGGTACCGGAGCATCTCCTGACTGGCAACCGGATCCGAATTCGGAGTTGCCGATCTTGCAGTAGATCTTTCCGGACGGTGACTTCCACCCGACCTCGTTGCCGTATGCGGTGTAGCGGGCCGGGTCGACGGG
>NZ_BAOX01000630.1:0-652 GCF_000813105.1 Rhodococcus sp. BS-15
AAGTAGCAGGCTCTTCCTTTGTGCCCCTTCGCGTCTGTGGGTGCTGTAACTATCGCCGAGGTTGAGCCAGACGGTGCCGGTCGGGACGAGCACTCGGGCACACTCCCGCAAGACGGCTCGCAGATCGTCCACCCAACCGTCGACGGAAGCTTCGAGACCGAGCTGATCGTCGTGACCGTAGTTCCGCAGCCGGAAATACGGCGGGCTCGTTACTACTGAGTCGACCGAACCGTCAGGCAACAGCGAAAGCGTCTTCAGTGCGTCGCCAGTCAGGATCTGGTTGCGAGGTATCGGGCCCGTCATGACAACGGCTCCCGAATCACGCTTCCAAAGGTCTCGGCGGTTGAGAAGCGGTAGAGCTCGGACGTGAGACGCGGCGACCGCAAGATCGACGAGCGCAGGCGATCTGCACGTTCAGGATTCGAGAAGAACCACAGCACCAACGGAAATGCGCCGTGCTCGGACTGCTCAAGTCCGCTGCCTCGATACGCCTCGTACTGCCCGCATTTACGCAGCAGCGTCGGCAACGATTCGGTACCAAGGTCGACTTCGATAAACCAGCGATCGTCGAAGTCGGCAGACGAAGCGACGGCTGCGAGGTCCGGATGCACCCATCGTGGTTCGCCGCCGGGACCGCTGAATCGTCGCCATG
>NZ_BAOX01000629.1:0-662 GCF_000813105.1 Rhodococcus sp. BS-15
GTGAGTTGACGCGGACCAGGTCGATCTCCGGCGGCAGTACTCGCGGGGTCACCGCGCTCTTGAGTACCGCAAAGGACTTGCTGAGGACGAGCATGCCGAGCGCGGCCGGATACAACACCCAGCTGTCGAAGTTGAACACCAGCACCACCGCCAGCACGGTGCGCAACCCGAATGAGGTGGCGAGCGCGATGCGTCGGCCTTGCTGCAACCGGTCGAGCAGCGGTCCGATGAGCGGCGCGATCAACGCGAACGGCGCGATGGTGATGACGAGATACAGCGCGACCTTGGTCTTGTCCTCACCGGTGGCGGCCGAGAAGAAGAGCGTGTTGGCCAATGCGATCGCCAGCGCGGCATCCGAGGCGAAGTTGGCCATGGTCGCGTAGGTGAGTGCCGTCAGACCGGACTTGTCGGCACCGTCGGCCTTCGCGGCTCGCTGGAACGATGCGATGCCCTTGCCGGTCAGTTCGCGTCCGCGCATGGCGGCGACGCGGGTGACGGTCAGCTTCTTGGGCATCGGCGGCGGCTTGCGTTGGCCGGACTTGCCGCGCGCCGCAGTGATCTGCTCGCTCCGCGGCGGGTGCAACGGCGGCAAGGGCTGACGCCGGCTCGGAACGTGCGTGGACGCAGGAGGAACAGCGGTCGGGTAATTCGCCAGACCGGGG
>NZ_BAOX01000628.1:0-672 GCF_000813105.1 Rhodococcus sp. BS-15
TCTGGCCGGGGGCGGCGGTGAGCCAGGCCTCGACCGCCGGTGTCGGGGCCCAGTAGTCGTCGCCGTTGTCGGACGCAGGAACCGGGTCCGGTGTTCCGCTCGAGATGAGGTGGGCGGCGGCCAGCAACTCGACGAGAACGCTCACTCGATCGTCGTCGAGGCCGGTGGCTTGGTGATCTTGCGGAGCTCGCGCACTCCCAGTCCGCCCGCCTTGAGGGCGGGTGCAGGCGAAGCGGACAGTGCCTCGATCACCGCGACGCAGTGCCGACCCAGCTCCAGTGCCTCTCCTGCGGCAGCGGCGTCGACGTCGGCGAGCGAATACGAGCTGGTGTCGAGTTTGGGTTCGGCGAGCGAGCGCGGGTCCGACATCGGTTCGCCGCGCAGGATCTGGCCCACTTGGACGGGCAGCTCGACGGTTTGTTCGTCCAACCAGATCAGCAGACCTGCGGCGAGCAGCTTCTGGACGGGTCGGTCCGGCGGCGTGCCCGGTGCGGCGTCGCGGGTGCGGCCGGTGGGGGACGATCTGGCGAGGGTATCGAGAAGGCCGCGTTCGCCGTCACCGAGTTCGGCCAGGGCCGCGGTGATGTGGGCCTCGGTGAGGTTGTCCACCGGGTCGAGTGCGCGACCGATGCGCCACGGCACCGCGTCCGCCGCTGCGGCGCTGATGCGGAA
>NZ_BAOX01000627.1:0-679 GCF_000813105.1 Rhodococcus sp. BS-15
GCAACGTCGCGCCTGCGAATGGCACGCTGCAGCGGAACCAACTCGGCGTGATCCTCGAGCGTCCGGTTCCACGCGTCCGCGACCTCGGCGAACACCGGCGGAAGATCCTCGAGCTTCTGGGCGTAATGGCTCTCGCCCTTGAGGTCGATCACCGTACTCGGGGTCACCTCTGCCAGCGGGTTCGGAAACGGCGTGGTCTCGAGCCCGACTGCGTCGAGGTAGTGGAACAGTGCAGTCGACGACGGCGGAAACCGCATCGCACCCATCTCGGCCACCACACCCGGGTGCCCCTCGAACGGCACCGACCGCATCCGGCCGCCGATCCGATCCGATTCGTACACAACGGGTTCCAGGCCGAGCCTGAGCAATTCATGGGCGACGACCATGCCGGCGAGTCCGCCGCCGATCACTGCAACCTTCGTACCGAGGGCAGCGTCGGGAACACGTCCGAGGCCGGCCGGGTGCGCCAGGTAGTCGTCGTAGGCGAACGGGAAGTCGGGACCGAACATGGTGAGCGGCTGGTCGGCCTCGGATTCGATCGCGCTGTCCGGGGTGACGGGTGTGGTCATCGGTCGGTCTCCTGCTCGGCCCGTGAGGTCCTGTCGGGTAGAGGTCGGTTCGGCGATCGGCCAGGTGGGTGTTGACCGCACGGGATCGAGCGAGCTCGGCCGGATCCAGA
>NZ_BAOX01000626.1:0-683 GCF_000813105.1 Rhodococcus sp. BS-15
GTCCGCCGAAGCCCGTGGTCTCCCACTGGCAACCGACGGAATTGCGGGTGACCTGTCCGAACGGGCCCGCGCCGAACGCGGACTGCACCTCGCGTCGGTGATCGATCCGCATTCGCCGAAGAAGGGGCCGGGCGTCGTATGCCGCGCTGGTCGGGGCAGCGTCCTCCGTCGACGCAGCGTCGTCCTCCGCACCGCCGCACCCGGCGATCAGCACAGCTGTTGCCGCCGCGACCATCGCGAACCGTCTCGTCATCTGCCAGGGGCTCACATCTACGGGGCCGAGAATCCGCCGACGCCGGGAATGTCGAACAGAATGCCGTAGGCGAGGACGTGTGCGGTGAACAGGACCGGGCCGCTGCCGGTATCGGCGACGACCGGCCCCGAGGGCTCGAACACGCCGTTGCCCTGCTGGCAGATCGGTGCGTTCACCGACCCGGTGCGTCCGTTGGCGATGTTGACGAAGTCGACCTGCAGGCTGGCGAAGTTCTGGTACGACGTGCAGATCCGCGGCTCGGCGGCGCGGCCCCAGATGTGGGTCAGTCCAGGCGTCTCGGTGCTGGCGACCTCGATCGTGCCGATCCACTGATCCGGAACGACGAGTCCGCCGACGGTGACCCCGAGGTTGGGAATCTGCAGGACGGGCACGGGAGCCGGCCCGGGCGGGGGGCGCAGGCGCGTTCTCG
>NZ_BAOX01000625.1:0-684 GCF_000813105.1 Rhodococcus sp. BS-15
CGAGGGCACCTGCCCGTGGCCACCGCGCCGCGGCGTCGAGCAGGCCGTCGAGCGATCCGGGATGCCACCGCACGTCGGGATTGGCCACGACGACGAACTCGATATCGGGGTCGATCTCGGCCACCGCGCGATTGACTGCCGCGCCGTAGCCGATGTTCGCGCCGGTTCGCAGCAGCTCCGCCTCCTCGAACGCGACCTCGGCTGCCTCGGGCGTACCGTCGACCGAGCCGTTGTCCGCCATGATCACCCGAAGGGGACGCGTCGTCGCCTCACGTAGAGACGTCAGGAACTGGTCAAGGTATTCGCCGGGTGAATAGGTCACCGTCACCACGGCCAGCTCGGAACTCACGCGGGCAAGACTAGCCCGATCTCGCGTCGACCCCTCATGTCGACTGCGTCAAGGCTGCTGTCAACGCGTCCGACCACGGCCGCGCCGGCGTCAAACCGGCCTCGACCCACGCGGTCGGTGAGAGCACCGAGTACGCGGGGCGAGGTGCCGGAACCACGTACTCGGCACTCGAGCACGGCTGCACTCGCTCGGGATCGGAACCGATCCCCGCGAACACCGCGCGTGCGAGGTCGAACCAGCTGGCCTGCCCCGCATTGGTGTAGTGCAGCGTTCGCGCGCCCACAGCAGGGTCGGCTTCGATCTCGAGCAGGCCCGACGCCAGATCGAGGGCGAAC
>NZ_BAOX01000624.1:0-687 GCF_000813105.1 Rhodococcus sp. BS-15
GCGAAGATCATCGAGAACATGGAGCTCGGCCACAACGTCATGCACGGCCAGTGGGACTGGATGAACGACCCGGAGATCCACTCCACGTCGTGGGAGTGGGACAACACGGGGCCGTCGGCTCACTGGAAGCAGACGCACAACTACATCCACCACAAGTACACCAACGTGCTCGGCATGGACGACGACGTCGGCTACGGTCTGCTGCGCGTCACCCGCGATCAGCGGTGGAAGCCCTTCAATATCGGCAACCCCGTCTACAACCTGTTGCTGCAGCTGTTCTTCGAGTACGGAGTGGCGCTTCAGCACCTCGAACTGGGCAAGGTCGCCAAGGGCCGAGTGCCGCGTGAGGAATTCGAGCAGAAGCGGCGCGAGGTGCTCGAGAAGGTCGGCAAGCAGATCGGCAAGGACTACATCCTGCATCCGTTGCTGACCGGTCCCGCCTGGAAGAGCACGTTGACGGCGAACATCGTCGCCAACATGATGCGCAACGTGTGGACCAACACCGTCATCTTCTGCGGCCACTTCCCGGACGGTGCGGAGAAGTTCACCAAGTCCGACATGGAGGGCGAGACTCAGGGACAGTGGTACCTGCGTCAGATGCTCGGCAGCGCGAACTTCAATGCAGGTCCCGTCATGGAGTTCATGAGCGGCAATCTGTGCTAC
Source organism: Rhodococcus sp. BS-15 (assembly GCF_000813105.1). Lineage (NCBI taxonomy): Bacteria > Bacillati > Actinomycetota > Actinomycetes > Mycobacteriales > Nocardiaceae > Rhodococcus > Rhodococcus sp. BS-15. The sequence goes on from NZ_BAOX01000624.1 coordinate 664, forward strand.
CAGATCGAGCATCACCTGTTCCCC
>NZ_BAOX01000623.1:0-692 GCF_000813105.1 Rhodococcus sp. BS-15
GTTGAATGCTGCACCGGCGTGACCGCGTTCTGCGGCGATCGCCCACCACCCGGTGGCGGTGCGTTTTTCGACGATAGCGTCGGGGCCGAGCTTGTTGGCGTTGGTTCCGAGGTTCAATGCTGCACCGGCGTCTCCGTGTTGGTGCGCGATCAGCCACCACTGAGTGGCGGTGCGGCCTTCGACTGTGGCGTCGGGGCCGAGCTTGTCGGCGGCGACGCCGAGGTTGTGGGTGGCTTTCGCGTCTCCGCGTTCGTGCGCGATGAGCCACCACTGAGTGGCGGTGCGTCCTTGGACGATTGCGTCGGGGCCGAGCTTGTCGGCGGCGACGCCGAGGTTGAACGCGGCATCTGCGTGTCCGCGTTCGTGCGCGATGAGCCACCACTGGACCGCGGTGCGTCCTTCGACAACCGCATTTGTACCCGCCCGCGCAGCGGCGATTCCGAGGTTGAATGCAGCGGCCGCCATGCCGTGTTCGTGCGCGATCGCCCACCATCCGGTGTCGGTGTGGCCTCCGACGATTACCTCGGGGCCTAGCTCGTAGGCGATCGCACCGAGCAGGTATGCGGCGTAGCGGTCGCCGCGGTGGGCGGTGGGGAGCAACCAGACGATGGCGCTGTCGTAGCGGCGGTGTACGAACAGGAATGCTGAGATTCGGAGGCTCTGTGGGGTGGGGAGGGTGGTGGGGTCGAGAT
>NZ_BAOX01000622.1:0-694 GCF_000813105.1 Rhodococcus sp. BS-15
CGCTTCGGCGTCACACCCGTCGGACATGTTCTCGCCGAAGCGACCGCTCTCGCATCGTCGCTCGCGGGGCGATCTCGACCCCGGGCCGCTCCCTGCTGCACGACGGCAATGCCGAGGCAGACATGCGTGCTGCCCTGCCCGAGCCCATCGACTACGTCCTGGTGCAAGCCGACCTCACGTTGGTGGCGCCCGGCCCGCTCGAGCCGGACCTGCAGGATCGAATCGAACTGGTCGCCGACGTGGAATCCGCGGGCGCAGCACGATGTACCGGATCAGCGACACCAGCCTGCGCCGCGCTCTCGATGTGGGACTGACCGCCTCCGAGCTGCACGCGTTGTTCGCCACCCACTCGAGAACGCCGGTGCCGCAGGCTCTGACCTACCTGATCGACGACGTGGCTCGTCGGCACGGCCGCCTGCGCGCAGGCGTCGCCGCGTCGTTCGTCAGGTGCGAGGACCCGGCACTGCTGGCCGAGGTGATGGCATCCCCGGCAGCCGAATCGTTGGCCCTGCGAGCGCTGGCTCCGACCGTCGCGATCTCACAGGCCCCGCTCGCCGAAGTACTGACGGTCCTGAGCGGAGCAGGATTCGCGCCTGCGGGCGAGGACTCGTCCGGCACCATCGTCGATCTGCGTGCCGCGGGTCGAGGGTGTCGGCGCGGCGGCCACGCCAGGCGTTCCGCACTCCGGCCGTCC
>NZ_BAOX01000621.1:0-696 GCF_000813105.1 Rhodococcus sp. BS-15
GGGCTCACGCGACTTCGTACCCAGTTCATCATCGCCCCGCTCTCGAACGGCAACATCTCGCTGCTGCTCGATATGGCCAAGAATGCCGGACTGCCGTGGGACGCTATCCTCGGCGCAGAACCGGTACAGACATACAAGCCCATGCCCGACGCATATCTCCGCACCGCGGACATTCTGGGTCTCGAGCCGAGCGAGTGCATGATGGTCGCCGCACACAACAGTGATCTCGCTGCGGCCGCGGACTGTGGCTTCGCAACGGCATTCGTCGCCCGTCCGCTCGAACACGGCCCGAGTCAAACCACCGACCGCACCGCGGAATCCGACTGGACTCACAGCGTCGACTCGATCGATTCTCTCGCATCGCAATTGGGCTGCTGACAACACCAGTCACGTCGGCGGAATCAGCTGGTGCGCAATCCACGCGTCCACGTCCCGGTGCGACCGGAATCGAACGATCGGCAGCTCCGGACGGCGCACACTCAACCGTTGCACCCGCTCGGTAGTCAACCGGTAGGTGCTCCAGGCCCACCGGACGATGTACTCGCGATCGAAGAAGATCCGGTGCAGCGGTGGCTCGATGTTGCCGTTCCACAGCTCGTGCCTACCGAGCATGCGGCGTAGCGTCCGAGTTATCACCTGCCGCATGACCGTTCGACGTGGCAGGTCGAGCCACAAGAGCAGATCCGCATCTGCGAG
>NZ_BAOX01000620.1:0-701 GCF_000813105.1 Rhodococcus sp. BS-15
CCGGAATCGACCCGCACACCCGGTCCGGAGGGGGCGGTGAAGGTGGTGACCGGTCCGGGGGCGGGCAGGAATCCGCGTCCGGCGTCTTCGCCGTTGATCCGGAACTCGAAGGAGTGGCCGCGTGGTTCGGGGTCTTCGGTGATGGACAGTTCTTCGCCGTTGGCGATGCGGAATTGTTGCAGGACCAGGTCGATGCCGGAGGTTTCCTCGGTGACGGGGTGTTCGACCTGCAGTCGGGTGTTGACTTCGAGGAACGAGACGAGGCCGTCTTGGCCGACGAGGTATTCGACGGTGCCGGCGCCGTAGTAGCCGGCTTCGAGGCAGATGGCTTTGGCGCTCGAGTGGATTTCTTTGCGTTGGGCGTCGGTGAGGAACGGGGCGGGGGCTTCTTCGACGAGTTTCTGGAAGCGGCGTTGCAGGGAGCAGTCGCGGGTGCCGGCGACGACGACGTTGCCGTGTTGGTCGGCGATGACCTGTGCTTCGACGTGGCGGGGCTTGTCGAGGTAGCGTTCGACGAAGCATTCCCCACGCCCGAACGCGGCGACGGCTTCGCGGGTGGCGGAGTCGAACAGTTCGGGGATTTCCTCGCGGGTGCGGGCGACTTTCATGCCGCGTCCGCCGCCACCGAATGCGGCTTTGATCGCGATCGGGAGGCCGTGTTCGTCGACGAACGCCAGGATCTCGTCGGCGTCCTTGACCGG
>NZ_BAOX01000619.1:0-705 GCF_000813105.1 Rhodococcus sp. BS-15
CAGCAGCGGCTCGACGAGCTTCTTCGCGGGGCGGACAACGACATTCGGCGCGCGTCGGCCGTGCGCGCGTGTACCGACAACATGGTGCTGCGGCTGGCGGATCCGACGCGGGCGCTGGCGCTGAACTCCAGCACCGAGCATGCCGTCGTCGATCCCGCCGTCCGCACGCAGCTGCGAGCGCAGCGTGGCCTGATGATGCATGCGATCGGCGATACGGCGGGTTCGCTGGCCTTGCTCGAACCACTGATGGACGACCTCGTCGGCGCGACGCTGATCTCGGCCAGCTTCGCCGTCGCCGCCGGGGCTACCGTCGCAGGCCGATTGTCGGCCGCGTTCTCTGCGCTCGCCCGGGTGCAGCCCGAGCCCGACAATCCGGCGGCGACGGTGCTGGATCTGACGCGGTGCTTCACGATTGCCTGCGCCGGCAACTTCGAGGAGGCCACTGCACTCGCTCGCTATCGATACGACGAAGCGGTGGAACAGTTCTCGCCGCTGCAGCAGGCGTGGTTCGGGTGGGCCCGCGGAGGTCTACTACTCTCGCAGGGCCACGCGGCCGAGGCGATTCGCTGGTGCTCGGAGGCCTACACACTCGCGGGCACACTCGGCCAGCGGTCGATGGAACCGATGGTGGCGTGTGATCTGGTCCGCGCCCTCGCGCTCGACGGGCGCACGGAGGAGGCGTCGGACCTCGGTGGAGGCCGCGGA
>NZ_BAOX01000618.1:0-706 GCF_000813105.1 Rhodococcus sp. BS-15
GAGGTGTTCGGCGATCAGACTGCGCTGGTCGGACAGTCGCTCGACAGCGGCGTGGTCTCGGGCGTGAGCCGGGCTCGAGACCGGCCACGAGCCGGTGCCACGCCGCAGGGCGCGTAACGCGTCGAGGAACCCGGCCGCGGTGTCGGTCGACGAAGTCGGAGCTATGTTGGACACCACATCGAGTGAACCACGACGCAGCCAGGAATGCGTTGCGGTTGGCTTCCCGAGAGGAGTGCCATGAGCAACGGAGACACAGCCGAGCGCAGTCTCGACCACTGGAGCGAGGCCGGCCGAACGGGCATGGAGCGTTCTACGCCCTGGCCACCGAGGACTACCACCAACTGGCACTGGCAGCCGACTGGCCCGCCCTGCTCGCCGAGCACGCGCAAGACGCTGGTCGCTGCTCGACGTGGCCTGCGGTAGCGGTAAATTTCCCACCGCGCTGCGTCGCTATACCGATCTGTCCGGCGTTCCAGAGGTGGCCTACGACCTGCTCGACCCGTCTGCGTTCTCGGTGGCCGAGGCACGCGGGGCGCTCGACGCGCCGTTCGTACCCCGTGACGAGCTGGTGATGACGTTGCAGGACCTGCCCGCCGATCGGACCGGGTACGACATCGTGTGGGCCACCCACGCGCTCTACGCCCTTCCGCCCGCCGAGTTGGACGCCGCAGCCGAACGATTCGTGCTGCGCTCGCCCCGGCGCCTC
>NZ_BAOX01000617.1:0-707 GCF_000813105.1 Rhodococcus sp. BS-15
CACCCGCACCGACGGCTCCGGCACCGACGGCTCCGGTACCTTCCGCTCCTGCAGTGCCCTCGGCTCTGCGGGCGAAGGGTCTCGACGAGCAGGAAGAGCAGAGACTGACCTTCTCCGGTCCGGCCGAGGGCGGTGGCACTGCCGTTCGTCGATCCGGCTCGTCTCCGTCCGGCAGCGAGTCCGCCGCCGAGGGCACCCGCCGCGAGCGTCGCGAAGCAGCGAGGACTCAGAGCAAGGCACCCAAGAAGGCAGCTCGCTCCAAGCGGAAGAGGTAGTGCACGACGGCCGCGTCGCCACTGGGCGACGCGGCCCTCACCCCACTCGCAGCGACGTGACCGTCCACCCGGGGCGGCGCGGGTCGATCGCCAGCTCGATTCGGCCTGCGAAGGCGAACGTGCGCGGGCCGCGGGTGTAGGAGCCGAAGATCTCCGCCGAGACATCCGACCGATACGCACGTGGACTCGTCGCACTGCTGCGAATCCGAGTCGTCTGCCCGGCGGCGGGTTCCGCACTATGGTCCGCACCAGATCGATCATCGAGGCAGTGAACAACGGCGCCAGCTGGTCTGCGCTGCGTCGTCGATCGATCACCTCGATCATCATGCGCATCGCGCGGTCGGCACTCGAACGTGCATCGACGGGCACCGGTGGCCGGCCGGGAGGCTCGGCGCGTGGTCGAGAACGGGTGCTGCGTACGGATGGTCGGTG
>NZ_BAOX01000616.1:0-713 GCF_000813105.1 Rhodococcus sp. BS-15
CGGCGGCATCGCGTTCGTCGCGGGTTCGCCGGGCGCCTGTGGTTCGTCGCCGCGATCACCGTGCTCGGTGCCTACCTGAGCATGCGCATTCCGTCCTGGGTGGAGATCACCGAGGGTGAAGTGCCCGCAACCTTGAGTTACCACGCCGATCAGCACGGTGATCGCGATTACGCCGGAAGCGGGGCTCCCACCGAGAACATCCGCCGCACGCCCCCGTCGCCCCCGGCGTCGGGCACCACCAAGAACCGCAGACAGCCCTTGGGCCGGGCGGTCATCGTCGGGCTCTGGGGCAACGGCACCATCCGGATTCTCACCGGCTTCCTGACGCTCTACATCGCGTTCGTCGCCAAATCCCGTACCGAACACGAGCCGCTTCAGCAGGCCGCGATGCTCGGACTCGTCGGAGCCGCCGCCGGTCTCGGCAACTTCTCCGGCAACGCGCTCGGAGCCAGGATCAAGCTCGGCCGGCGTCCCTGGTGGTTCTTCGCTGCACCCTCGCAGTCACGGTCGTGGCCGTCGTCGCCGCGGTCACCGACAGCCTGCTCGCCGCAGCGGTGGCTGCGCTCGTCGCGTCGAGCGCCAGTGCACTCGCCAAGGTCTCCCTCGACGCGTCCCTGCAGGCCGATCTGCCGCCGGAATCGATCGCGTCGGGATTCGGCGATCGGAAACCGTCATGCAGCCTGTGGCTGGGTCCTGGGCGGCACGCTCGGCGA
>NZ_BAOX01000615.1:0-718 GCF_000813105.1 Rhodococcus sp. BS-15
CTCCGGCCTCCGGCACGCGCGGGCAGGCCGAGGACGACGAACACGAGACCCCGGACTACCTCAAGCAGTTCGAGCACTTCGCGGACGGCCGCACCGTTGCGCCGTCTGTCATCGGCGCGGATCCGACAGTGCCGGACACCAGCGGGAACGGCCGTTGATCGACTTGGGAACCGTGCCGGTGGGCCACACATTGCCGATCGCCGAACTCGGTGCGGACGAGATGGACTTCCTGGTCGACGAGCTGTCGATCGCCGAGCTACCCGTCGTCCTGAACGTATTCCCGCGCTTCGACGACGCTGCGGCGCGGGATTCCGCACTGGAACGTGGCCGCGGCGCACTCGACTCGGCCGGACTGTTGGTCGGCGGCCGCGTCCACGAAGATCTCGAGCAGTGGATGCGGGTTCTCGAACAACCTCACTGGTACGTCTCGGTCCGCGTGTTCGACGTCGAGAGCGCCGAGCCCGTTCCGGCAACTCGGATCTGCGTCGCATCCGACGGTCGGTTGACGGTGTCCGCGGTGCGGCGGGACGACATGATCACCGTCCGCGCCGTCGACGGTGATCCGGCCCGAGACCTCGCGGTGTCGATCGGCTCGGCCGCGTCGTTCGACCCGGGCAGCATCAACGCGCCCACCGATCTGTTGGCCGAAGCACTCGATGCGGCACCGACCGATGTCGGAGCAACCGCGTCTCGGCTCCGCGGCATCGGCATAGCGGAC
>NZ_BAOX01000614.1:0-719 GCF_000813105.1 Rhodococcus sp. BS-15
CTTGGCAATGGCACCGGCGAGCGACGCGGAGATCGGCCGGACGGTCGCTGCTGCCCGCGCCGCGATGGCCGCCTTGTCAAGCGGAACCAGCGTCAATCGGTTGGAAGCGGCGGAGGCGATCAGCTTCTCGATGCGCGAATCGAAACTGCGCGGCGCGGTGGCGACGATCAGGGTGATGTCCGAGCGTGTTGCAGCCGCGGCGATCTCGTCGAGACGCTGCTCCGGCAGCAGGTGCGCGTCATCGACGAGAACAATCGATCCGGACGGCGCGTCGGCGATGGTGCCCGTGTACGCGTCCACCGACGCCGCAACGGACGCGAGAACCGCGGATCGACCGGAGCCGTTCACACCGACGACGATATGGAATCCGTTGGCGTCGAGCGCATCACGGACGAAGCGATCGGCGCGCTCGATGCCGACGAGTTCGGAACGGGTACTGGTCACGGTCGACCTATCGGCCGGTCAGGCCGCCGAGGGCTCCGCCGAGTCCGTCACCGACACCGCCGACGACACCGCCGAGCCCGTCACCGACACCGCCGACCACTCCGCCGAGCCCGTTCCCGACGCCCTGTCCGACATCGCCGAGGGTGGGGCCCTGATAGCTGGGAACCTGCACGTTCGGTGCCTGCGGAACCTGCACGGCAGGCGGTTGGTAGTTGGGAACAGTCGGAGCAGTGACCGGCGGGATGGTCGGCACGGTTGCCGCGCCGTTACCCGCG
>NZ_BAOX01000613.1:0-731 GCF_000813105.1 Rhodococcus sp. BS-15
GGAGCAATTCTCGAATCTCCAGGATTCCCTGTGGGTCGAGACCGTTGGTCGGCTCGTCGAGGATCAGCAGCTCGGGCGTGCGCATGAGCGCCGCGGCCAAGCCGAGGCGCTGCCGCATACCGAGCGAGTACTGCTTGACCGGTCTGCGTCCCACCCCCGGCAAGGCCCACCTGCTCGAGGCTTCGCCGACGCGGGCGTTCCTGGTGCGCCGGGACCGCCCGGCCCGGCCGCGTCGAGCAGTGTGAGGTTCCGGCGGCCGGAGAGGTTGGGGTAGGCGGCGGGGTTCTCGATCAGCGCCCCCCACCCGCGGCAGCACGTTTCTTCGTCGCCGCGGCATTTCCTCGCCGAGCACCTGCATCTGCCCGGAGGTCGCCAGGACCAGCCCGAGCAACATCCGCACGGTCGTCGTCTTGCCGGAGCCGTTGGCACCGACGAAGCCGTAGATGTCGCCGGCGCGCACGTCGAGGTCCACGCCGTCGACAGCCTGCACCGATCCGTAGCTCTTGGTCAGGCCGGTCGTGCGGATCATGCGACTGCTCCTTCGAGCTGCTGGGCGGCGGTGGCCAAGGTTTCCGCGGTGACGGTGCCGGAGAGCAGGTAGCGACGCCGGTCGGCGGTTGGCTCGGTGATCAGGACGTTGAGCGGGCCGATCGTCAGAGCGACGCTGCTGCCGGTGACGACCGCGCCCGGAGCTGCCCACAGCTGATCGACGAGCCCACGGGCGGCGCGAC
>NZ_BAOX01000612.1:0-731 GCF_000813105.1 Rhodococcus sp. BS-15
CCAACGTCGCTCCGCACTCGAGTGCGACGGCCGCTGCCGCGAGGGCGTTGCCGACCTGGTGCTCACCGTGCACCGCCAGGGTGATCGCTGCCGTACCCGCTGCGCATTCGAGCGTGAACGACGCCCGGGCGTCGGTGTCGACCTGCACGTCGAGCGCTCTGATGTCGGCATCTGCATTGCGTCCGACCGTGACGACGGATGCCGTTGTGCGGGTTGCCATTTCGGCGACGAGCCGGTCATCGATGTTGAGAATCGCCACTCCTCCGTCGGCAGCACTCGGCAGAGCTTCGACCAGTTCGCCCTTCGCCAGTGCGATGGCCGCGCGCGAGCCGAACTCACCCAGGTGCGCGGTTCCGACGTTGAGGACCACCCCGATGCGGGGCGGGGCGAGCGTGGCGAGTTCGGCGATGTGACCGATTCCTCGGGCCGACAACTCGAGACAGAGGAAATCGGTCTCGGCATCTGCTCGCAGCGCCGTCCAAGGATGTCCCAGTTCGTTGTTGAACGATCCGGGCGGTGCCACCACCGAGCCCAGGGGCTCGAGAACAGCAGAGATCAGATCCTTGGTGGAGGTCTTCCCCGAGGATCCCGTCACGCCGACGACGGTCAGGCCGTGCTCGGCGGTCAGCTCGACCACCGATGCCCTGGCCAGAGCGCCGAGGGCGGTCAACACTGCCGAACCGGAGCCGCCCGGGTCGTTCTCGAGTGCCATCGCGCGACTGTCGTGCGGA
>NZ_BAOX01000611.1:0-732 GCF_000813105.1 Rhodococcus sp. BS-15
CGACCGGGACGACCGCGATGGCCCACCACAGCTGCTGGTGCGCGAGCTGGCCCAGGCTCGCGGCCTGAACTGCCAGAACGAGTGCGATGGTCGCAACTCCGAACGGCCCGGCACTGCCGGACTTCATGACTTCTCGCGCGCGCTCGGGAGGTCCGTAACAGCCCAGTCCGTCTGCGGTATCGGCCAAGCCGTCGAGATGCATACCCCGAGTGAGCAATGCCGAGGCGCCGACGGCGATCAGTCCGCCGAGCAGTGGCGACAGTCCGGCCGCGATCGACACCCACAGCAGTGCGGCGGAGATACCACCGAGGGTGAGGCCGACGAGCGGAGTGAAAGCGATCGCCCGGCCGGCGGAGTCCCTGTCGACGTCCTCGGGGCCGCGCACGGGCAGCACGGTCAGCCAGGAGAACGCGAGCACCAGTGAATCGGCTCGCCTGCGCACCGTCAGTGCTCTTCGATGGTGCTGCGGGCTTCGATGCTGCTGTGGGTTTCGCTGTCGCCGGTACTGACACCGGAGTCGGCGAAGGTGGCCATCGAATTCAAGGTGCCGACGCCCGCACGAACCAGAGGCAACGCCGCCAACGCACCCGAGCCTTCGCCGAGACGCATCTCCAGCTCCACGATCGGTTCGAGACGCAAGTGCCGCAACGCAAGTGAATGTGCAGGCTCGGCCGAACGATGCCCGGCCACCCACCAGCTGCGTGCCCCGGCTGCCGCGTCCTCGGCCACCAG
>NZ_BAOX01000610.1:0-737 GCF_000813105.1 Rhodococcus sp. BS-15
CCCGAGCCCGCGACCGCGGCGAGTACCCGCTCGGCCGACCGAGCACCGACCTTGTTGGCGATGCCCGCGCGCGCGTTGGCCTCGTGGATGACCACAGGAATTCGGCCGCCACGGCCGAACAGTCGACCGCGGGCCGCGAGATAGGCCGGCAACGCGACATATCCGCCGAATCCGACGAGCACGTCCGCCTCGACGGCCGCGAAGATCTCTCGGGTGCGGCGCACCGATCGCACGACGCGCAGCGGCAGCTTGAGCAGGTCGACGGTGGGCTTCCGGGGCAGCGGAACCGGCGGAATGAGTTCGAGTGCGTACCGCGAGCCGGGACGAGTTTCGTCTCCAGACCACGGCTGCTGCCGAGAGCGGTGACGGTGACGGTGGGGTCGAGGACACGCAAGGCGTCGGCCACAGCGAGCGCAGGCTCGATGTGCCCGGCCGTTCCGCCCCCGGCAACCACTACGGAAATCGGTCGAGATGTCTGCTTCACCGTCGATATCCTCGCTCACCCGAGCGGACGGGCGGGCGACCGGGTTGTGGTTCCGGTCGCGGACGGTATGCCGACCGCGATCCTGCGGCGGACTCTCGCCGGACGGACTCGCTCCGACGGGGGTTGCCGCGGGGTGACTCGCCCCGATACGCAGTCGATCTGGGTGACATCGTCTCGGTCCGTGAACTGGAGACCCGCGTGCGAGCACGTCCGGGCTCGGCAGCTCTCGCTGTACGTGCGTCCTTGCCCTGGC
>NZ_BAOX01000609.1:0-749 GCF_000813105.1 Rhodococcus sp. BS-15
TCCGTTGTGCTCGCTATCGCGTCGCGCACGGTGTTGCGATGGGCCTGGACGGCCCGCGCTGCTCGGGTTCTCCCTGGCGACGCTGCTGCCCATCGCGCTGAGCGGGCACTCCTCGGCGGGCGGATCGCACGACATCGCCACCAACAGCTTGATCCTGCACCTCGGGGCCGCGTCGCTGTGGGCGGGCGGTCTGTTCGCCCTGCTGGCACACGTTCGCAGGCGCGGCGCACATGCCGACGTCGCGGCTCGCCGATTCTCCACCATCGCCGGAGTCTGTTTCGTGGTGATGGGCATCAGCGGCGTCATCAACGCCCTGGTCCGCGTCTCGATCGCCGACCTGTTCACCACCACCTACGGACTGCTGATCGTGGGGAAAATCGTCGCCCTGATCGTGCTGGGCGGCTTCGGCTGGATTCAGCGTCGCCGCGCATTACCGGCCTTGGTCGCCGATCCCTCGGCCCGCGGGCCGCTGCTCCGCTTCGCCGGTGCCGAGGTACTGGTCCTCGCGGCGACCATCGGCCTGGCCGTCGGGCTCGGCCGTACACCACCTCCCGCCGAGATCGACCCCAACCTCACGACCACGGAGGCGGCCCTCGGTTACAACCTGAGCGGCCCGCCGACGTTCGCGCGAATGGCTCTGGACTGGCGCTTCGATCTGATCTTCGGTACCGCTGCGATCGTCATGGCCGTGGTGTATCTGATCGGCGTTCGCCGCCTGCGGCTGCGCGGCGACGCGTGGCCGGTGGGCC
>NZ_BAOX01000608.1:0-759 GCF_000813105.1 Rhodococcus sp. BS-15
CGCTCACGGGTCGCTAATTCTGGTAATTTCGGCGTCTTGCCAAGGAAGTCGACTCTGCAGTCGAACAATTACTGGATCTGGTGCTTCCGTTGGTTTACTTGATTCAGTACCGGCCAAGATGGTCGCAGCCACGAAGCTTCTTCAGCTGGGAGATACGTTGTTCAAGCGGATTGCAGTAGTCAACCGAGGCGAGGCAGCAGTACGGCTGATCCGAGCTGTCCGAGAGCTCAACGCCGAACACGATTACGGCATCCGCACCGTAGCGCTGCACACCGAGGCGGAGAAGCGGGCCATGTTCGTCCGCCAGGCCGACGAAGCGGTCACACTGCGCAAGCCCGCGACCGGATCGGCCTACCTCGACTACGGCGTCCTCGAGGCCGCGCTGGTCGAGTCCGGTGCCGATGCGGTGTGGGTCGGCTGGGGCTTCGTCGCCGAGGACCCGACGTTCGCCGATCTCGTGGCCGGACTGAACATCACCTTCATCGGCCCGTCCGCCGACGCGATGCGCCTGCTCGGAGATAAGGTGCAGGCCAAGCTCCTCGCCGAGAAGGTCGGCGTCCCCGTCGCACCGTGGTCCGGTGGACCGGTCGAGACCCGCGCGGACGCTCGTCGTCACGCAGCGGCGATCGGGTACCCGCTGATCATCAAGGCCCGCTCGGGCGGTGGTGGCCGCGGTATCCGCAAGGTCTTCCACGAAGACGAACTCGAACTCTCCCTCGAACGCACCCAGGGCGAGGCCGAGCGCTCGTTCGGCGACCC
>NZ_BAOX01000607.1:0-766 GCF_000813105.1 Rhodococcus sp. BS-15
TCGACGACACCGACCTCGACGCCACCACCGAGGCGGACATCGCGGCCCTCGGCTCGAACGACACCGCGGGACCGTCCCTGAACAAGGCCAACGCGAGTCGACCGGACGAGACCGTCGAGCAGACGGCCAAGAGGCTCGAAAAAGAGTGAGCTCGATGTGATCGAAACCGCTGTCGGAGACAGTATCCGGCAGCGGTTTTCTCTGCGGTGACCGATGTGGTGCACAATCGCACCGCTCACCGCTGACACGCTCATCGTTGACACATCGGGCCGTCAGGCCCCGCAGGAACCGATACTTTCCATCGCCCAGAGGAGAAACACACACCGTGGCACCTTCCAGCGGACCGGTGCAGCCCGCCCGCTATCTCGCCGTTTTCGCGGTGCTGATGGCAGCGGTGTACGCCATGGTCTTCTTCACCGGAGACAAAGATCCCTCGCCGAAGTTGGGTATCGACCTGCAGGGCGGCACGCGCGTGACACTCACCGCGCGGACCCCCGACGGCAATGCGCCGACGCAGGACAGCCTGCAGCAGGCGCAGCAGATCATCGAGACTCGGGTGAACGGTCTCGGTGTCACCGGGTCCGAGGTGGTCGTCGACGGCGACAACCTGGTCATCACGGTGCCCGGTGACGACAGCTCCCAGGCGCGCACCCTCGGGCAGACCGCGCGACTGTTCATCCGGCCCGTGGTGGGATCGGTTGCTCCGTCCGCGGGCGAGGGTGCAGGTACGCAGCAGACCCCCGGTCGACCCCGGCCGCGCCGGTCG
>NZ_BAOX01000606.1:0-772 GCF_000813105.1 Rhodococcus sp. BS-15
GCGCGGTTGTCGTCGAGGCCGGTGCTGGTTCAGAGATTGTTCGACGCGCACCGGCCTTCGCGGCGACGACCGCTCGAAGCACGGATGCGGACCGGACGGTCGACTCCGTGTCCGACCAGCTGCCGCTGGCTCGGCCCAGCGTCGGGTATCGATTGCGGCGCTCACTGCATCGGGATTCGCATGCGGCGTCAACGGCCGTGCGGGTGTTCTGTGCGGCGGCGGCCGCGGGCGGGATCAGCGTCGCGCTGGATCTGAGTCGACCGGACTGGGCCATCCTCGGTGCCGTCCTGGTGCTGCAACAGGGTCCCGATCGGGTGCACGGCACCTACCGTGGACTGCAGCGGCTCGGCGGAACGCTCGCCGGCGTGGCGTTGTTCTCGGCCATCTATCTCTCGCCGCTGACCGGCCTGGCCGTCATCGTGGTGTTGATGGTGCTGCAGTTCGCGATCGAGGTGTCGGTTGCGCGGAACTACGGTCTGGCCGTCACGTTCATCACCCCGCTCGCTCTGCTGATGGGCACACTGACGCATCCGGGGGCTGTGCTGGAGGACATCGTCGTCGACCGGATCGTGGAAACGACGGTGGGCGTCGCTTTCGCATTCGCGGCGCTGTGGCTGCTGCTTCCCGGGGCATTTCGTCGCACATTGCGGTGGTCCGACGGCCGGGTTCTGACGCTCGGCGCACATCTGCTGACGGTGTTGCGGACCGAGGACGTGGCCGCGCCGACCGCCCTCGCCGTGCGGCGCCGACGTCCAGTTCCGAGCTCGTCGGA
>NZ_BAOX01000605.1:0-773 GCF_000813105.1 Rhodococcus sp. BS-15
GCGACAGAGCGCCGGCAACGGCGGCAGCAACCGCCGTGGGCAGCACTCGGGAAAGCGTGTTCGACATGGCCTCGATCTCGTGTGAAGGCGTGGATGCGCCGCCGGTTTCGGCAGGTCTGTGTTGTCGACCGTAACATCGGTCATCCATCCGTTACAGGCGCGCCGGTCAAGACTGCAGGCCGGGTGGTCCGGCGAGCCAGTGGGTGTGTCGGACGTCACCAGCAGAAGGCGCGATAGGCGATGCCCCCGCGAACTTCGCCCACCCGGATGAACAGGGCCCTCGACCAATGACCACGGGCCAACCCGGTCCACGCCGTCGGTAGAAGCGGATTGCGAACCAGCAGGGCCGTCCACCACGACGCGACCGTACGGATACTCATGGCCGGGCAACCCTGGGTCCGATAGATTCCCCGCAGCTTGGCGAAGCCGAATCCGAGCCGGAACGATTGGCGCAGCATGGGTCGGAGCTCGGCGCGGAGTCGATAGGCGACGACAGCCTCGGTACTGAAGCCGAGGGTGTAGCCGGCCAACTGCGCGCGCCAGCAGAATTCCACGTCCTGGCTGGCCCTGAACCGGTTGTCCATGCCACCGAGATCGCGGTAGACCGACGCCCAGCAGGCCATGCTGGCCCCGATGGCGAACGGCAGGAAATCCGTACGGCCCTGATCCTCCGGCGGTGTGGTCGGAGTCCAGGACAACGCCTGTGCACTGTTCAACGTCTGTGTCTCCACCGCGGTACCCGCCACGTCGAAAGACCTGGCCAGTTCGGCGAG
>NZ_BAOX01000604.1:0-773 GCF_000813105.1 Rhodococcus sp. BS-15
TCATCTCGCCGGGCATCTTGGCTCGGTTGATGTGCTGCCAGTTGACGGCGCTGGTGGAATGCTCCATCAACAACCAGGGGCGACGGCCGGCAACGCCACGGGTGAGGTCGGCCGAGAACGAGAGCTTGTGATGCGCTGCGCCGTCGCCGGTCTCGGGGCCGACGAGGTAGTGGTCGGTGGAGACGATGTCCTGTTCCGGGGCCCAGGACGCGTAGTCCATGTTGCCGGCGAGCGCGGAGCCCTGGCCCATGCCCACCATGAAGTTCGTGGTGACCGGAACATCCGGGGTGATCCGGTTCAGCACGGCCTTCTCGGCGCGGTACTGCTCGAGCAGAGCGTCGGAGCAGAAGCGTCGCCAGTCGAGTTGGTGCGTCGGGTTGCCGAACGTGGTGCTCACCGAGGGAGGAACGATCTCGTCCCAGTCGCTGTAGCGCTGGCTCCAGAAGTCGGTGCCCCAGGCGGTATTGAGGGTCTCGAGGTCGATGTACCTGGCGCTGAGCCACTCTCGGAATGCGTGGGCGCTGTCGTCGGAGTAGCACAGTGCGTTGTGACAGCCGAGTTCGTTGGACACGTGCCACATGGCCAGCGCGGGATGCTCGCCGTAGCGGTGGGCCATCTTCTCGACCAGCACGAGTGAATGTTCCCGGTACACAGCGGAACTGGGGCTCCACGTCTGGCGGCTGCCGATGGCGTAGCGGTAGCCGCGCTCGTCCACCGGGCGCATCTGCGGGTACGCCGTGGCCAACCACGGCGGGGGGTGACGAGGTGGCCGT
>NZ_BAOX01000603.1:0-778 GCF_000813105.1 Rhodococcus sp. BS-15
GGGGGGCGTCGGCGCGATTGTTCGACGGGAGGTACGAGAGGAGGTCGCGGACGTAGTCGAGGGCGTCCTGTTCTCCGGAGGCGACGTAGTGCGCGACCCCGGATTTCTCCATGTGGGTTCTCGCGCCGCCGAGTTCTTCCATGGTGACGTTCTCACCGGTGACGGTTTTGATGACGTCGGGTCCGGTGACGAACATCTGGCTCGTGCCGTCGACCATGACCACGAAGTCGGTCAACGCCGGGGAGTAGACGTGCCCGCCTGCGGCGGGTCCCATGATCACCGAGATCTGCGGGATCACCCCCGACGCGCGGACGTTGCGGTGGAAGATCTCGCCGTACAGTCCGAGGGAGACGACCCCTTCCTGGATGCGGGCTCCGGCGCCTTCGTTGATGCCGACCAGGGGCCGGCCGGTTTTGACGGCCAGGTCCATCACCTTGACGATCTTCTCGCCGTAGATTTCCCCCAAGCTGCCGCCGAAGACGGTCGCGTCCTGGGAGAACACGCACACATCGCGGCCGTCGACGGTGCCGTAGCCGGTGACGACACCGTCACCGAAAGGCCGGTTGTCGGCCAACCCGAAGTTCTGGGAGCGGTGCCGGGCCAGAGCATCGAGTTCGACGAACGAGCCCTCGTCGAGCAGGGCGGTGATCCGCTCGCGGGCGGTGAGTTTGCCTTTGGCGTGGACCTTGTCCACCGCTGCCTCACCGGACGGGATCTCCGCAACCGCGAGACGTTTACGAAGATCGGCCAATTTACCCGCAGTGGTATGGATATCGGG
>NZ_BAOX01000602.1:0-786 GCF_000813105.1 Rhodococcus sp. BS-15
TTGGAGGGTGAGGCCCAGGCCGTAGCTGGCGGCGAAACCTGCGACGTCGGTCTGGTAGACGGCGACCGCGGGCACGTCCAGCCGGTTGGCGGCGGCGAGACCGCCCGCTCCGAGCAGGAACGGTGACGCCAGATGCACGACGTCGGGGGCGAAGGCACGCATCGCCGAGACCATGCCGAGGCCCGGAACACCGACGGGCAGCGAACTGACCTTGGGGACCATGAGCGACGGCACCCGGTGCACCGGAACGTCGTCGTGCCACGTCGCAGCTCTGGGGCCGGACGGATTGTCCGGGGCGATGACGATGGCGTCGTGCCCCGTCTTGTCGAGGTGTTCGAGGACACGGATCACCGAGTGGGTGACGCCGTTCATGTTGGGCAAGAACGATTCCGCAACGATGGCTACTCGCACGGTCCTCAGTGTGGGCGGCCCCGCAGTCGGCCAGGTATGGACAACGTTACGTGTGGGCCAACGTCACACGAATTGCGCGAGCACCCACGACGGATTCGGGTTGGTGCGGTGTTCGGAGCCCACGAAGACCGTCGGGACGGTCTCGTTTCCGTCGTTGACCGACCTAACCCGCGCGGCCGCAGCGTTGAATGGTCGTTCCGCAGGCCCCACTCCTGCCGGATCCTTGCGGATATTCATCCACACGGCTTTCTTTCCGCGCAGCAACAGCGCTACCCGCAACCGCAGGCAGAAGATACATCCGGGACGCCAATAGATCAGCGGCACCGATCTCTCCGTCGCCTGAATGCGCGAGGCGTCGTCGGACAAAGAACGCGG
>NZ_BAOX01000601.1:0-789 GCF_000813105.1 Rhodococcus sp. BS-15
GTCGACGTCGTCGCGCTCGGCCGATCCGGCGAACAGTGCCAGCAATCCGGTCGTCACCGCCGCAACGACGCCCGCGATGATCGCCAGAGCGCCGACGCCGGTGCTCACCCCCCTCCACGTCCTCGGCGAGCACCACCGACTGCAGAACCGCAGCCGCGGCCGCCACCGCGCCGAGCCAGAAAATCGACACGAACGGCCGCGCAGCCGAGGCGAACTCGGAGAACAGCAGCGGCACCGAACCCAGAATCATCACGAATCCGGCAACCAAGACCACGCGTGTGGCCAGTATCTGTGGCGCGGCGATTCCCGAGTCGGTCTCCAGAATCGGCAGCAACGATCCGAGCACGAACAGCACGCCGGACAGCACTCCTGCAGTCCCGGCTGCGGCGTGCCACCTCGTCGTTCCTGGACCGGCGACACCGCGGACACCTTGCGTACCCGTCTCGCGCTGCTGCGCGCTCTCCAGCGCTCGACGGTCACGCGCTGCAGCGACGGGTGCGAGCACTGCGCCACAGACCAGCAGTCCGAGCCCTGCGACCGTTCCCAGGTATGCACCGAGGCCGGCATCGACCCGGTCACCGGTACCGAGTCCCGCGAGCAGACCGACCCCCGGCGAACCCGAGCACCCCCGAGCCCGGCTCCGACGGATGCACCCGACGCCACCTGCGGCGACAGTGCGGCCAGCGCGGATGCGGCCACCACGAGCGCCGCGATACCGACCACTCCGGAGCCCACCGCGACGAACAACGGCGACTCGACCACCGCCGTCACGATCACCACCGGATCGGA
>NZ_BAOX01000600.1:0-791 GCF_000813105.1 Rhodococcus sp. BS-15
GCTCGGCAGCCGCTCGGCGGGCACCTCGTGCAGGGGCACGTGGACGGCACCGGAACGATCATCGGCAGATCCCCGTCCGAGAACTGGACCGTCGTGCGCATCGCACTGCCCACCTCGGTCGCGCGCTACGTCGTGGAGAAGGGCTCGATCACGGTCGACGGAGTCTCGCTCACCGTCTCCGGACTCGGCGTCGACGACGGAGCGCACTGGTTCGAGATCTCCCTGATCCCCACGACCCTCGACCTGACCACTCTCGGCACGGCCGAGGTCGGATCGACGGTCAACCTCGAAGTCGACGTCATCGCCAAGTACGTGGAGCGGCTGCAGACGATCGACGCACAGTAAGTACTGTTGACGTGCACGCAAACGATGGTGCATCGGAGAATTTCCAGGGCGCTGAGCCAGGCCCAAGACGTATGGAGCACACCGTGGTGACCAGGTTCGACAGTATCGAGCGCGCAGTTGCGGACATCGCTGCGGGCAAAGCAGTGGTGGTCGTCGACGACGAGGACCGCGAGAACGAAGGCGACCTCATCTTCGCCGCCGAGAAGGCCACCCCGGAACTGGTCGCCTTCATGGTCCGCTACACCTCCGGCTATCTCTGCGTTCCACTCTCCGGTGAGGACTGCGACCGGCTCGGCCTGCCGCCGATGTTCGCCACCAATCAGGACAAGCACGGAACCGCGTACACCGTCACCGTCGACGCCCGCGAAGGCATCGGCACCGGAATCTCGGCCTCCGACCGGGCGGCCACGATGCGACTGCTCGCCCGACCCCCGACCACCGGAGCC
>NZ_BAOX01000599.1:0-800 GCF_000813105.1 Rhodococcus sp. BS-15
CAGGGCCGCGATCGTCTGCTCGGTTTTTCGCGCCGTTGGGCCACGGGTCGTTCCTGATCAGGATCAGCCGTCGCCTCGGCATGTCGATGCGCAGGCCCGCCGTCGTCACTGCCCGCTCGACCCGGGCCAACGCGGCGCGAGCGTTGCCGGACGTGACCGCACGGAAGCACCAGTGCTCCTCGTCGTCGGTATCGGTATCGACGGTGTGACGCAGGCGCGCGTGCAGCGCCGGCTTTCCGCTCGGCGGTGGGTCCTGAGCCAGGCTGTCGTCGGACGACTGATGTTCGTGAATCCACGCGGTCAATCCCGCCGACAGCAGTGCGGGAACGATCGAGTCCTCACTGTCGGGTGCCAACGGAACCGACACGTCCACCTGTTCGCACAGTCGCTTGTATCGATCGTCGAGCGCGTCGAGTTCGTTGACCCGTGCGGTGGGCAGGTCCGGCGCATCGGTTGGACCGGACCTGTCGGTGAAGCTCTCCAGCTCCGACGCGACGCCGGTGTCGAGGCAATGCCTGATGTGCCGATCGACGGCGATGAGAAGCTGGCGCGGAGTGAAATCCGGGGCCTGCTCGAACGCGTCGGGCGCGACCGGCCACGTGGGGTGCGGCGGGATGAACCCGGCTTCGAGGAAACACGCTGCCAGACGTCGTCCGAGAAGCAGCCGTCCGATGTCCGACGAGGGAATCGGCTTGAGAGACTGGGTGACTCGGAAGCGGTCACGCATCGGCGCGACGCCGCGCGCGGCGATCAGTTCCCAGGCGCTCGACAACGCGGAGAGCACGGAGGCAGTGCGGGGG
>NZ_BAOX01000598.1:0-801 GCF_000813105.1 Rhodococcus sp. BS-15
TCGTTGCGACTGAAGTCTGACTGTGTTCCAGCCGGGAGTGATGGTCACCAGCGTGCGTGGCAACTTCGGTCTTCCGAGAAGGCCAAGCGTGAGGTGCTCGGCAATGCACCCGGTGCCTCGCGTCGCGGCTACGAGCCGCCGGTGGGCAAGTGAGCGAGAGCTGGTTCGGGCAGCTACTCGAGGTCGAACTCGGCGCGCCGGGCACGGCGGGTTCTGCGTGGCCCGCCACGACGGCCGGGTGGTGTTCGTGCGTCACGGATTGCCGGGCGAACGGGTCGTGGCCAAGGTGACCGAGGATCGAGGCGGGTCGTTCTGTCGCGCCGACGCGTCGAGATCCTGACGGCGTCTCCGGACCGCGTGGCCGCGCGCTGTCCGATCTCCGGACCCGGCGGCTCGGGCTGCTGCGATTACTCCCATGCCGGTGTCGATGCCGGACGGCGACTGAAGTCCTTCGTCGTTGCCGAACAACTTCGCCGCGTCGCCGGAATCGAGCGCGAGGTGCATGTGGAGGAACTTCCGGGATCCGGCGACGGCACCGGGTGGCGAACCCGAGTGCGACTCGCCGTCGATTCCAGCGGACGGCCCGGCTATCACCGCTATCGCAGTAGCTCGATCGTCACCGAACTGACCTGTCCTCAAATGGATCCCGCGGCGTTCGAGGGGCTGTCGGATCAGCAATGGCGGCCGGGGGCCGAGCTGCAGGTGGTGCTCGACGGGGAAGGCGAGCGGCACGTGGTGGAGATCGCGCCGGCGCAACTCTCGGCCACCGGACGCCGATCGCCGGGTCGTCGTGGGGCGTCG
>NZ_BAOX01000597.1:0-805 GCF_000813105.1 Rhodococcus sp. BS-15
GCGGGCCGTTGCGTTTTGGCGCGAGTGAGCGGGTGAACTGATCGGCTGTGTGAGGTCGGTCGGTGTGGCCGGGCCCGGTAGGGCCCGGTCACTCACTGTTCAGGCCGGTGCCGTTGTGGGGGCGGCCGCGAGGCGGGTGAGGATTTTGCCGATGTTGTGAACCGCTGCGTGAAATGACCATTCACTGGCCGCTCGGTCGAGTCCTCGACCTGTGAAGCGACGAAATCCGAGATTGTGTTTGGCATGCCCGAACGGTGTCTCGGCGATATGCGAGCGTGTGCGGTAGGTCGCGATCCCGTCCGGTGTCGCCAACCTCTCCCGCATCTTATCGAGCGAACTCTGTTGCACCGGTGCATCTTCGGTGTTGCTCGCCGCGGCGGCGTGGGCAGCGGCTTCGAGATCACGGGTGGTGCCGGTGGCGATCAACCTGTCCGGGCCGGGTGCATCGAGATTGGCGTTCGAGCAGTACCCGGCATCGAAAAGCATGATCCCGATCGCAGCCTCACCGGCACCGGCATCGGATCCGCAGACCGTGTCGGTGACCGGCGGTGAATCTGTGGCAGTTTTCGTCGCGACGATCGTGTCGGCGGCAGCGATGGCCTTCGCGACCATGTCCGGGTAGTAACCGGAGTCGTTGGGGTTGATCCCGACACCGGTCGCGATGATGATCCCGTCCTCGGTGGTGAATGCTTGACAGTTGTAACCCTGCACCCATCCGCCACCACGGATCGGCTGCACTCGCGACTGCGGATCGGTGATGTTGCGGCAGATCACCGGCGCACTGTTCTCCCGGTCACGTCGGCGG
>NZ_BAOX01000596.1:0-809 GCF_000813105.1 Rhodococcus sp. BS-15
GGTCCCTCGGCCCGAATCGATGCGGCGGCGAGCTCTTCCACGGCTGCAGCGGCGGTGTAGCGAGATGTGGCCGGGCCCTTGCGGGCCAGCTTCGCTCCGGTCTTCGCCGCCACGGACCAGTCGACGGCACCGGCGAAACCGGAGGTGGCTTCGCTGTCGTCGGCCTTCGCTGCTGCGTCCGTGTTCACTGGCAACCACACAATCTCAGGGTCGATGCGACGGCATCGAGGGCGGGGCGACTGACGTCGGGCGGCCGGTCGTTGGACATCAGGGCGAAGGTCAGGATTCGGCCGTCGACGTCGACGACATATCCAGCCAAAGCACTTGCAGCAGAAAGGGTTCCGGTCTTCGCACGAACCCAGCCCGCTCCGGTTCGGTTCCCCGAGGCGTACCGATCCGTCAGAGTTCCGGTGGCACCTGCGACGGGAAGATAGTCGAGCATCGGACGCAGCGACGGCTGCTCGGTTCCGGCTGCCGAGGTCAACACCTGGTCGAGCAGCCTGGCCGGTATCTTGCCGTCGACCGACAGCCCGCTGGCGTCCTCGAGCGTGAGTCCGGCCATGTCGAAGCCTGCGGAATACAGGGTCTGCCCGATCGATGCCACTGCACCGGAAAAGCTTGCGGCCGTGTTCATCTCGAGCGAGAGTTCGCGTCCGACGGCCTCGGCGAGGACGTTGTCGGAGCGATAGATCATCTGCTGCAAGCGGTTTCGCAGCGGCGCGGATTCGACGGATGCGATCTGATCGGCTCCGTCGGTGGCCTTGCCGGTCGTCACCGCTGCCGGGTCGACGCCCAGTCCCGCGGCCAGA
>NZ_BAOX01000595.1:0-810 GCF_000813105.1 Rhodococcus sp. BS-15
TCCGGTACGCCCACCGGGCGCGCGGCCAACACCAGTGCCGCACCTGCGGCCACCGCGTCGGCGGCATGGTCGTGACCGTCCACCTTGGCTCCGGGAAGGGCCAGGAAGATACTGCCGGTGGTCACCTTGCGGGAGTCGAACTCCACCGGTCCCGGCACCACGACCGCCGGATCCGGCACGTCGTGCACCGTGCCTCCGACGATCTCGGCGATGCGGTCGATCGAGAGCGGGATCACCGTACGCCCGCGCTCGTGCCGACCCGGCGCGCATCGATGGCCGAGGCGAGTATCACTCGGTCGTCGAACGGATGCTTCACGCCCGCTACCTCTTGGCCGGTTTCGTGCCCTTTACCTGCGATCAACACAACATCCCCTTCGCGTGCCCACGCCACGGCCTGTTCGATCGCCGCTGCGCGGCCTGCCACGTTCCGTACTTCACCGCGAGCCTCGTCCGGCACCGACAGCGCGCCGTCCTCGACGGCCTGCCGAATGGTGGCCGGATCCTCGCTTCGCGGGTTGTCGTCGGTCACCACCAACAGCTCGGCACCGCGTGCTCCGGCGGCACCCATCAGGGGACGCTTCGCGGTGTCGCGGTCGCCACCTGCTCCGAGCACCACTGCGATCCGTCCGCGCGAGGATTCGCGCAGGGTCGCCAGCACGGCCTCGACGGCCGCAGGCTTGTGCGCGTAGTCGACCACCGCCAGAAAGTTCTGCCCACGATCGATCCGCTGTACGCGACCCGGCACGTCGACCGTCGCGACCCCGGTCACGGCGCTGCGCACATCGGCCCCGGCGGCCGCGCAGGTCGCCA
>NZ_BAOX01000594.1:0-813 GCF_000813105.1 Rhodococcus sp. BS-15
GCGACGGAATCGACGGAGTCACCGGCCGAGCCCCCGGCTCGGCGTCGCCGCAGCCGCAAGGCCGCGCTCAAGGACGACGTGGCGAACACCGAGAGCAGCGCTGACACCGACAGTGGTGAGTCCGCAGTGACGCCGGAGACCGGTGCACCCGAGATCCCTGCCGTCTCGACCGACCGGTCCTCGTCTTCCGAGGCCGACGAGCCGGCCAACGCCGAGAGCTCGACCGACGGTGACGGCGACGACGATCAGTCTCAGCCTCGACGCCGTCGGCGCGGCCGTCGTGGTCGCGGACGTGGTCGCGGTGAGCAGTCCTCGGACGAGTCGACCGACGAGAACTCGGACGACGATTCCGACGGCGACACCGAGACCGCCGATTCGACCGACGCGGAGTCGACCGACGCCGACTCGGACGAGTCCTCGGCAAGCGACGGGCAGCAGTCGAACTCGGGACGACGCTCGCGTCGATCACGCACTCGCAGTCGTACCTCGGACCGGCAGAACTCCGATGCAACCGACTCATCCGACGACACGCGCACCGCAGACTCCTCGGCCGAGGACGGCGACGACGAGTCCGATTCGGGTGCTCAGGACAACTACGACGACTCCGACAACGGCGGTTCGGACGGGGACGGCTCCAGCAGCCGCCGTCGTCGTCGCCGTCGCAGGCGCAAGACCGGAGCGGAGGCCGCGGCCGAGGGCGCGTCGTCCGAGGACGATCCGCCCAACACGGTCGTGCACGAGCGTGAGCCGCGCAACAAGAGTCGGGCACGCGGGACGAGGTCCAGGGAATCACGGGCTGACGCGTCTCGAGGA
>NZ_BAOX01000593.1:0-817 GCF_000813105.1 Rhodococcus sp. BS-15
GCCCATCGCTCCGGCACCGAGGACGACGGCTTTGCGGCCGGCGAGGGAACCGTCGAACAATTCGGCGGCGCGGTCGAGGGCGACCGAGACCACCGAGGATCCGGCGGCGTCGATTCCGGTTTCGCTGTGGACACGCTTGCCCACGCGTAGGGCCTGCTGAGCCAGTTCGTGCATCACGCGGCCCGAGGCCTGCTGCCCGTCCGAGGCGGCGTAGGCCGAACGGATCTGGCCGAGAATCTGCTGCTCGCCGATGACCATCGAGTCGAGGCCACTGGCCACGGCGAAGAGGTGCTCGACGGCGGCCTCGCTGTAGCGGACGTAGGCGTGCTTGGTCAGGTCCGCGATCTCGAGCCCGGAGTGTTCACCGAGAACTTCGCCGACGGCGGTCAGCGCGCCGTGGAAGGCGTCGACGACGGCGTAGATCTCGACGCGATTGCACGTGGACACCACCATGACCTCGGAAATGCTTCCGCTGGCCATCAGCTTGTCGGTCAGTTTCGGGCGATCGGTGTCCGTGATGGCGACACGCTCGAGGACTGCGACGGGAGCGCTACGGTGCGAAATCCCGACGAGAAGGACACTCACGGTGCAATCACCGATCCGTTTCTTGTCGAACTGTTGACTGGGCTTGGATTGCCGGCGATGCGCGGGCCGTGACTGCGGCCGAGGCGTGCCGTGGACGTGAGCGGTGACGATGCGAGAGGGGGCGGGCGATACCGGCTGCGGCCGGGGCGCGGCGACGATGGCCGGACCGGCGATATCGCTCGATCCGGGGACGTTGCGAGAGCTGTTGAAGGAGAGCACCTGCATCTCCACC
>NZ_BAOX01000592.1:0-826 GCF_000813105.1 Rhodococcus sp. BS-15
TGGGAAGGGGAATGCGGTGTGCGCCGCCGCGACGGGCCACGGGGGTGGCGTCTGCGGTGGTGGCGAACGAGGTGGCGACGGTCGGCGACTCGTCGGCTGCGAAGTGCGGGGTCCGGGCGAACTCGGCCTCGGCGTACTGGGCCTCGGCATATTGGTGCGTGGGGTAGGAGTACGCGTCGTACGCGCTGTTGTCGTCGGCAGGCTCGGAGATGGGCTCGTAGCTGTAGACCGTGGTCGCGTCTTCGGCCGTTGGTCGAGAGAACCGGCTTGAAGTGAAGGACGCACGGTGTTGCTGCAAGACCTACAACCTCCGTTATCCGTGACCTGGCCGTTACTGAAAGACTCGGCAGACGGTAACGAAATGATTGCGGGGCGCGCAAGTTAACAGCCCAAACCGGCGTTATATGTGAGATGGCTCACAATTCGACCAGCGGTTATGTCGTGACGAGCCACATTCGTAATCGGACACGAGAACCCGTGGACGGCACACGGCGACAGTAACGGTTCTCGCACCGATCGAGCCGATACCGTGATCCGAGTGCCGACTCCCACCTTCGACGACTCGTCCGCCCGCGGCTCCGAGCGAGCGGAACCCCAACGGATCCGACCTCAGGACGGAGAGTTCGGCCGAGCGGACGATCCGTCGCCCACCCCGCGCATCGCGCTTGCCGTAGTACTCGCTCTGATCGCTGCGGTTGCCGCGGTGGTGGCCCAGCTGGTCGGCGTCGTCCGCAGTGTCGACGGTTCGCCGGTGGGTGACGGGGCAGTAGTGGCCGCGATCCTGGCCGGTGCCGTCCCCGTCGTCGTTGTGACCGCAGCCGCGGTG
>NZ_BAOX01000591.1:0-834 GCF_000813105.1 Rhodococcus sp. BS-15
AAGGTCGATGCGTGCATGGGACCGGTCACGATCCGCACCTACGCGCAGTTCGCGGTGTCGACGTCGACCTCGGACAACAGTGTGTTCGTGTATTCCGACCCCACTTGGCTCTGACACAGCCCTGCGGCCCGGTCGACTATCTGACTCCGGCCACGGACAGTGATCGTTCGATTGACACCCACCGTGTTCGTCGACCGAGAAGTTCGACCCCACCGTGTTCGGTCCGGAAGCTCCATCTGCTCCCGCCGCCCACCCCGGTAGACAAGCACCGCGTGTCCCGCATGCCGGTTGGCGGGGAAAGGAATTGAGGACTACTTCGATGACCACTTCACCGGTCGACCCGATGACCCCACCGACCCGCCACGTCGGCGCAGCACGCAACGAAACCTCGACAGCGGTCATCGCGACACTGTTCGGGCTCGGGTTG
Source organism: Rhodococcus sp. BS-15 (assembly GCF_000813105.1). NCBI lineage: Bacteria > Bacillati > Actinomycetota > Actinomycetes > Mycobacteriales > Nocardiaceae > Rhodococcus > Rhodococcus sp. BS-15. Next base: position 428 of record NZ_BAOX01000591.1, read on the forward strand.
CTTGTTGTGGCGTTCGCGGTGATCGGACGCCTCGCCGGGTGGGCTGACGAGCACGGGACGATCCTGGTGTATCTGGCGTTCTTTGTGTGGATGTCGATCGCTGGGCGGGTGTTCTGGTGGGGCACCGACAGAGTGGTTGCCACGGTCCGGAAGCCGGCGGCCCAGGACCACCGATGAGGCCGGAACCGATATCGGAACCGACTGCGGCATCGAGGAAGCCGACGCTACGCAGGTCGGTGGCGGGAGTCCTCGCTGTCGGGGCATTGTTGGCCGGGACCGCCGGTGTGATCGGTGCCGCGATCGTGCTCGCAGCAGGGCCGGCGTATGCGACACCGGAAGAGGATTGTGCGGCGGTGCGGGCGCGTGATCATCAGATCTATCTGAACCTGATCGCCTCTCTACCTCCG
>NZ_BAOX01000590.1:0-853 GCF_000813105.1 Rhodococcus sp. BS-15
CGAGGCTCGACGTCGGCGCGAGTGCGGACACGGCAGGTGATCGAACGGATCGGCGGCGGCGCGATCACGGCCGCAGCAGCGGACAGGCGGCCCACACAGCATCGGGTCCGAGTCGATCCTCACCGAGCCAAGTGAACAACTGCGCACTGCGCGAGGCCATTCCGCGTTGCGCTGCAACCGACGCCGACACTCGCACCGCCGTCCGCAGATCCGCCGCATCGCACGCGGCAGCACCGTCGAGAACCACATCGGCGAATCTCGCAGCCTCGTCCAGATCTCCGGTGGCCGCCGCGACCTCGGACCGTCTCGCAGCCAGCACCCCTGCATCGAACCCTGCATCGACCGCCGCGTCGTACAGGGCACCGGCGACATCGACAGGAGTCGAATCTGCTTGCTGAACAAGGTAATCGGCGAGACCGGCATGAACGACGCCCCGTTCGGCCAACGCACGGGCCGCGGTGGCGTCGAGCAGGCGGGATCGAGTGGCGACGTCGGTGATGGACGAGAGCAGGACGCGGCAGCGCCCGTCTCCGATCATCTCGATCAGTGGGGCCTCGGCGGACGCAATCAACGTGCCCGTGGTGTCGAGCATGCCGGAGCTGCAGGCCAGGTCGACGCTCGACTCGACATCGGTCGCGCGCGGCACGATCTGCGCGGCCGATGCAGGGTCGGGTGTGACGCCGAATCGAGCTGCGAGCAGCAGTGCCCGCGTGTCGTCGGTGGTCTCGATCAGCATCCGACGGTGTTGTTCGGCAACGGTTTCGATGACCACGCGGAGCGGAGCCGGATCGGAACGGTCGCCGCCGAGCGCGCCGAGTGCCGCGTCGACAGCGGCGAGGATTCCGCCGGTCGC
>NZ_BAOX01000589.1:0-857 GCF_000813105.1 Rhodococcus sp. BS-15
GACGGCGGCCGCGCGTCCATCGTGCACGGCAGTGTCGTTGCAGCACGATCGGTTCGACGCCCGGACCTCCCGAGTGGGGCTCGATGGGTGCTGGACCTGATCGGGTATCCGGACCGGTTGGCCGCGGCAATGGCGGCCCTGCTCGACGGTGTGGTCGCCGTCGATTCGCTCGACGCTGCCCACCGTCTCGTCTCCGATTCCGGTGAGCTGCGTGCGGTGACCAAGGACGGCGACGTCGTCGAAGCCGGCTGGGTCACCGGCGGCTCGGACCGTCGCCCGAGCACCCTCGAGGTGCAGTCGGCAATCGACACGTCGACGGTGGAGTTGGCGGCGGCGGTCCGCCGCGCGGAGGAACTCGACGCAGCGCTGTCGGGAGCGTTGGAAGAACAACGGGATCGGCGCGAATCGGCCGAGCAAGCGCTCGCGGCGCTCAACGAATCCGACGCTGCGATGGCCGCGGTGTACGAACAGTTGGGCCGATTGGGTCAGCTGGCGCGTTCGGCTCATGCGGAGTCGGCGCGATTGACGACGCAGCGTAGCTCTGCCGAGGCCAGTCGAGAAGAAGCGATTGCGCGGCTGGCCGAGCTCGAGGAAAACCTGCGGACGGCCGAGGACGAGCAATCGGGTTTCGCGGGAGACGGCGAGAGCGGTGACGCTGCGACCACCATGGAACGGGAGATGGCGGCAGCGGCGCTGACCGAAGTGCGTGCCGTGGAGGTCGAAGCTCGGTTGAACGTGCGGACCGCCGAAGAGCGCGCACAGTCCGTACGAGGCCGGGCAGATTCCCTTCGACGGGCGGCGCGAGCCGAGCGGGAGGCCAGGGCGCGAGCCGAGCGCGAGAGCGCAGCGCGGCGGCA
>NZ_BAOX01000588.1:0-860 GCF_000813105.1 Rhodococcus sp. BS-15
TTGGCCGGGCAGGCGTCGGTTGCGTGGACCAATGCCGACCGGCGTGCGGTGATCCAACGCATGGAGATGCTCACCAGGTCCGTCACCGCGCACTCGTACACCTGGCTCAACGAACTGATCACCCAACACGGCCTCGACATCTACCCGGGCTCGGTGCCGTCGTCGGTGGCATGGATGCTGCGGATCACCCCACGAACAGCAGGCGCACGAGTGCGTCTGGCTGCGGATTTGGGGGATCGCACCTCCTTCTCCGGTGAAGTACTGCCGCCGCTGCTGCCGCACACCGCTGCTGCGCTTCGGGCGGGGTTGCTCGACGCCAAGCATGTCCAGATGATCCGCGAATTCTTTCGGCACCTGCCCCGGGACGTCGATCCGCAGACCCGCGAGCTCGCCGAACAGCAGTTGGTGGGCTTCGCATCGACCAGGCGGCCTGACGACTTCGCGCCGTTGGTGGCGAATCTGGACTCGATCCTCAACCCCGACGGCGACTACGACGAAGACGGGAAACCGCCGAAGCCGCCCAAGCGACGGGATGCGTTCTTCTACCTCGGCGAACAAAGTGCAGACGGCATGTCCGAAGGAGAATTCTGCGTCGACCCCGAACTACGCGCCTACCTCGAAGCCCTGTTCTCCAAAGCCGCGAAACCCGGCATGTACAACCCCGCCGACGGAAAACCGATCGTCGACGACGAGACCGACGGCACCACTACGCCGCAACCCGACCCGACAGGCCGGGATGCAGGGGCGAGTGATGAAGGTCTGCGGGGTGGGTCGGGCTGCGACGGAGACGGCAACTGCGCAGGTGGCATCGAATGCGGTTGCGGCACAGACTCCGACGACACTGCCGAAGCGAAGAAAAA
>NZ_BAOX01000587.1:0-876 GCF_000813105.1 Rhodococcus sp. BS-15
TCCGCGCGAGGATGCGTTCGCGCGGCAAGGCCCCCCGCCAGGGGCTCGTCGACGGCACGGCGCCTGCGGCGAAGAAGAAGTCACGCGGTGCCCTCGACGCGATCGGGCGGGGCATTGCGTCCACCTGGTCGATGGCGGCACGCGGCGTCGGTGCCACGACCCGGACGGTGAGCAGGGCCGCCGACATCGAGCACGGCCACCGCCGGGACGGCATCGCCCTCGGACTGATCGCTGTCAGTGTGGTCGTGGCCGCGAGTGTGTGGTTGAGCGCCGGGGGGACCGGTCGGCGAATGGATCGAGGTGGGCATTCGCGCCGTCATCGGCGAAGCCGGTTACGTCGCGCCCGTGCTCGGAGTCGCAATCGCCGTGGTACTGATGCGCTCCGAACCGCATCCCGAGGTACGGCCGCGACTGGTCCTCGGCTCGATCCTGCTCGGGCTGCCGATCCTCGGACTGTGGCACATGGCCGCCGGTTCACCGACCGACGCCGCCGGCCGATCCGAGGGCGCAGGCTTCGTCGGATACGTAGCGGGTGGGCCCATCGCAGACGGGCTCACGGTGTGGCTGGCCGTGCCGCTGCTGCTGCTCGCCGGCCTGTTCGGGGTACTGCTGCTCACCGGTACCACCGTGCGCGACGTACCCGATCGGATGCGTGCGCTGTTCGGCACCGACAGTCGCGGCGACGAATACGACGAGTACGACCCGGCCGACTTCGGCTCCGAGTTCGGTGACGAGGGCTACGGCGACTACGACAGCAACTTCGACGCCGACGGCTACCCGGTACACGGCGGCGCGGACCCGTACGACAACTACCCGACCGAGGAATACATCCCGGTCGCCAAGCCGCCACGCGCACGCAAGACGCCGCCGCCCGAG
>NZ_BAOX01000586.1:0-884 GCF_000813105.1 Rhodococcus sp. BS-15
CGCGGCACCCGGTCGGTGAGCCGGCCAGTCCATCGACGATTCCGCCGCCGTGCCCGCGCAGGCGCAGCGGCGCGAGGTGGTCGAGGGCGCTGCGAAAACCGGTGGCCCACAGGATCACATCGGCATGCTGACTCGACCCGTCCTCCCACACCACCGAATGCTCCGTGATCGACGAGAACATCGGCTTCCGGTCGAGCGCGCCGCGGTGCTGAGCAGCAGCCAACGACGGTGTCAGCAGCAGTCCGGTCACCGAGACGACTGAACCGGGCGGCAGGCCAGCGCGCACCCGCTCTTCGACCATCGCGACGGCCTTGCGTCCGGCATCGTGATCGAACTCGCTGTCTCGGAACACCGGTGGTCGGCGCGTCACCCAGGTCGTCGTGGTGACCTGGGAGATTTCGTCGAGCAGTTGGACGGCCGAGATGCCGCCCCCTACCACGACGACGTGCTTGCCCGCGAACTCGTCGGCAGTCCGGTAATCCTTGGTGTGCAATTGCCTGCCTGCGAACGTCTCGGCTCCGTCGTAGTGCGGAACGAACGGCTTCTCCCACGTCCCGGTCGCATTGATCAGCCCCTCGGCCATGACGACGGTCTCGCCGGCTTCGACCCGGAACAAGGGTTCGCGGTCGCACACGACTGTCACCGTGACGGGGCGTCGAACATGCAGTTCGAAGCGTTCCTCGTACTTGCGGTAGTACCGGGGGACGGCATCGGCGGCCGCGACGCTCTCGGCGGGCTCGTCTCCGAGCGTGTCCGCAAAGGCCATACCGGGCAGGTCGTGCACCCCGTTGACGGTGCTCAACGTCAGCGAGGGCCAGCGGAACTGCCACGCGCCGCCCGGGCCGGGGGGAGCGGTCCAACATCACGAAGCCCTCGCCCGCGGA
>NZ_BAOX01000585.1:0-892 GCF_000813105.1 Rhodococcus sp. BS-15
GCTGGCGACTGCGCTGGGTGTCGAGGTCGAGCGCTGTTCCCAGTGCGCCGCCGACCACTGCGCCGATGTTGCCGCCCGCGGCCAGCAGAGCGTCGACATCGAGGTCAGCGAGCGCACCGGCGTCGAGGACGGCTCCGAGTGCGGATCCGATGGATCCTGCGATGGCACCGTCTGCCGCGAAGAGACCACCCAGGCTCGCGCCGACTCCGCCGGCCAGGTCGCCGACCAGTGCGCCTCCGGCACCGAGAGCGCCGTCCAGTGCGGCACCGATGTCGGTGGTCAGATCTGCACCGATGGTTCCCAGTCCGCCGAGTGCGCCGCCGATTCCCGCGGTCAGAGCGGCACCGAGGTCACCCGCGATGTCCAGTCCGGCTCCGGCACCGAGTGCGGCGTCGAAGACTCCACCGAGGGCCGCGCCGAGCTCTGCTCCGACGGCTCCGCCGACTCCGAAGACCGCACCGAGAGCGCCGGCCAGGCCGCCCTGGATATCGGCCAGTGCGCCGAGGTCCACGGCACCGGTCGCGCCGATGGCGGCGTCGAGTGCTGCCTGCAGCTGGGCGGCGATGTCTCCGCTGATCTCTCCGCCGATGCCTGCGCCTGCTCCGATCAGTCCGGTCAGAGCAGCGCCGAGTCCGACGGTTCCGCCGAGCAAACCGTCGAGGTCCAGATCCAGACCGCCACCGAGCCCGAGGCCGCCCTCGATGCCTGCACCGAGCAAGGCGTCGAATGCGCCGCCGAAGGCGGTGCCGAGCTCCAGACCGATCTGGCCTCCGACTGCCAACGCCGCGGCGAGTGCTGCCTGGAGAGAAGCTGCGATCTCGCCCGTCACATCGACGCCGCCGGTCAGGCTGCCGCCCGCTGCGAGTCCGCCGCCTGCCACTGCGCCTGCGGC
>NZ_BAOX01000584.1:0-912 GCF_000813105.1 Rhodococcus sp. BS-15
CGGCTGGCGGGAGGCCGCTGCGGGTGACCGTCGCCGGCGGTCGATCCGCGGTGGTGGTGGTACCCGATCAGCGAGACCTCGATCGGCTGGAGGCGGCCTGCACGGCTCTGCTCGGTGCCGACCGGGTGGTGGCGTTGTCGGCCGGATTGGGCCCGGCGAAGCGGTATCGGCAATGGTTGCGCGGTCTGCGATCGGGCCCGGTCGTCGTGGTGGGGACCCGCAGCGCAGTGTTCGCTCCGGTGTCCACTCTGGGCATGATTGCCGTCTGGGACGACGGTGACGACAGTTTCGCCGAGCCCCGCTCGCCGTATCCGCACGCCAGAGAAGTTGCGTTGCTCCGAGCGCACGTATCCGGGGCCGCGGTCGTCATCGGCGGACATTCGCGGACGGCGGAGGCGGAAGCTCTCGTCGATTCCGGTTGGGCACACGACCTGGTGGCTCCTCGTGAGCTGGTCCGTGAGCGTCAACCCCACGTGGTGGCCTTGTCGGACTCGGACCATGCGCTCGCGCGGGATCCTGCAGCCCGTGTCGCCCGGTTGCCCGCGATCGCGTTCGAGGCTGCGCGCGCTGCACTGAAGGCCGATTCGCCTGTGCTGGTGCAAGTTCCGCGCGGCGGGTACGTGCCGTCACTGGCATGCGCGAAGTGTCGGCATCCGGCTCGGTGTCGCCGGTGCAACGGGCCGTTGGCTCTGCCCTCCGCCCCTGGAAGCGACGGAGCCGGCAGTCCGACGTGCTCGTGGTGTGGAATCGCCGACACCGCGCATCGGTGCACGGTGTGCGGATCACGCAACCTGCGTGCAGTCGTGATCGGCGCGGGCCGCACCGCCGAGGAACTGGGACGGGCATTTCCCGGCGTACCCATACACAACTCGGGAGGCGCCGCCGTGCTCGACGCCGTCCAACCCGGTGCCG
>NZ_BAOX01000583.1:0-923 GCF_000813105.1 Rhodococcus sp. BS-15
GCCGGACGATCGCGCGCACCCGCGGCGGCGACGTGACGCTGGCCGATGCCGGCGGGCAGATCACCGAAGAGAATCAACGAGGAGGCGCAGTGTTCATCGCGTCGATACCGGATGCACTACTGACCGACGAGGTGACCCAATGAGAGTACTGGTCGTGGACGACGACTTCCGAGTCGCGGATCTACATGCGGCACTGGTCAATTCGCTGGACAACTACGAGGTGGCCGCGGTGGCGACGAGTATCGCCCAGGCGCGGGAGTTGGCGTCGACCCACTCGTTCGATCTGGCGCTGGTCGATGTCTATCTGCCCGACGGATCCGGAATCGACCTGGTGCGCGAACTCGAGTGCGACGCGTGGTGCTCTCTGCTGCGGCGGATCAACAGACGGTGCGCTCGGCGATGACCGCCGGTGCCTGGACGTACCTGATCAAACCGTTTCCGCGTTCGGCGCTGGTCGATCGCCTCACCGGATACCTGACGTACCGCAGCGCTCTGGACCGTTCGGAGGAGCTGAGCCAGGCCGACATCGACAGCGGACTCGACGCGCTCCGCCCGCGCGCTGCGGCACCGTTGCCGTCCTCGCAGTCCGTCACCCGTGATCTGGTGCTCGACGCGGTCCGCACGACGGCCGAGCCGATGTCCGCGGGTGAAGTTGCTGCCGCCATCGGTATTTCACGTGCGACGGCGCAGCGCTACCTGGCAACCCTGGTCTCCAAGGGGCGATTGCGCATGCAGCTGCGCTACGGGTCGACCGGGAGACCGGAACAGGAGTACTCGCTACCGCCGGGAGCGTGAGGCCGCCACGACCACCGCTCCGATTACGGAAATCGCTGCGGTGACCAGAGCTGCGGTGTTCCATCCTTCGGTCAGCGCAGTCGCGCTGTGGCTGCTAATCGATTGGGTCATTCCGCGGGCTCCACTCC
>NZ_BAOX01000582.1:0-927 GCF_000813105.1 Rhodococcus sp. BS-15
TCTCCGGCGGCAGGGGAGGAGACGGACTGCGCGAACGTCTTCGCCAGCTTCTCGCCTGCTTCGATCACCTGTGATGTCGCGGGCGAGGTCATGAGATTCGAGGGTGAGCCGGGGGGTCGGTGTCGGTCCGCCGCCCACGGGGGGCGGGAACTGTCGGCGGAGCGGCCAGTTCACCGACTCTCGCGGTGTGGACGGCCAACTCGCCCCGCACGCGCGCCACCACCACGAGAGCTCGCTCGAGGTGTTCGATGGCCGCCGTGATCAGCATGGTCTGCCCCGGCGGGGTGGCGATGATCGGCCCGGCCGACAGTGCGATTCCGACGAACGATTGCACGATCGACTGCAATTCGAGGAAGCCTTGATTGGTGTCGCGGCAGGCCTGATCGACGACGGCTGCGATGTCGTCGGCGTGGTCGGCGAGGGCAAGTGCGCTCGTGTGAGCGTTCTCGGCGTACCGAATGGCCGCGTCGGCGGCGTCACCGTTCCAGTTCGCAGCGAGCTCGGTGATCGCGACCCTGCCGATTCCCTGCGCCGCCTCGATCGCTGCCGAGGACACACGCAGCACGTCGGCCGGACCGCCGGTGGGGAGCGCCCCGTTGCCGAAGGCTCCGAGCAGATCGACGATGGGACGGGCCAGCAGATCGATCATCGGCGCTTACCGCGCGTCCTGTGCGATACCGGCGGCCGAGGCCGTGACGGTTGCGCCGGTGCCGGCATCGGTGAGGGCGTACGACACCGCGGACGCGGTGGCTGCGGAACCGATGCTCGCCACCGTGCCCGCCAGACGCACCACAGCGTCGGTGTGGGCCAGATGGGTGCCGGTGACCGCACCCAGAAACTCCTGTCCGATCAGACCGAAGACCGGAGCCAGCACCGCGGGTCCGCACGCGGCGGCGGCGGCACCTGCCGCGGCGATCTGCTCGGCCA
>NZ_BAOX01000581.1:0-944 GCF_000813105.1 Rhodococcus sp. BS-15
CACCGATGCGGAGGTGACTGCCATCGCCGACGCCATGGTGGCGGTGGCGCGCGACCATACTTGAACGACGTTCAAGTATGGTCGCTGCCATGACCGCTCTGGATTGGCTCGACGCCACCGCGCACGCCCGACGCGCGGCCGGCCTCGAGCGCAACGTGATCGCCCGCGCCGCCGAGGACGCGATCCTCGATCTGGCGTCGAACGACTACCTCGGCCTGTCCAGGCATCCGGCCGTCATCGACGGAGCCTGCGCTGCTGCGCGCCGATGGGGCGGCGGATCCACCGGATCGCGGCTGGTCACCGGCACGACGACGGCACACGAGCGCCTCGAGGACGAACTCGCGGAGTTCGTCGGAGCAGAGGCCGGACTGGTGTTCTCCTCCGGCTACACCGCCAATCTCGGAATCGTGACGGCGCTGGCGGGCCGAGACGCGCTGGTGATCTCCGACGCCGCGTCGCACGCCTCGCTCATCGATGCCTGCCGCCTGTCGCGGGCACGGGTGGCCGTCGCTCGGCATTGCGACACCGACCACGTCGACGAGCTGTTGCGGGATCGTGCCGAACAGCGGGCCCTCGTGGTGACCGACTCGGTGTTCAGCGCCGACGGCGATCTCGCGCCACTGACCGAGCTGTACGCGGTGTGCCGGAGACGGAACGCGGTGCTCGTCGTCGACGAAGCGCACGGATTGGGCGTACGCGGTGACGGCGGCCGGGGGAGCCGTCCACGAAGCGGGCCTCGCCGGAGCGCCCGACCTGGTGATCACCGCAACGCTGTCCAAGGCCCTCGGATCACAGGGTGGAGTGGTGCTCGGGCCGGCAGCGGTTCGCACGCAGGTGCTGCACGGTGCGCGCACGTTCGTGTTCGACACCGGCCTCGCTCCTGCCTCCGTCGGCGCGGCATCGGCAGCGCTGACCGTCCTGCGCGCTGGAACCCGACCGGGTGC
>NZ_BAOX01000580.1:0-947 GCF_000813105.1 Rhodococcus sp. BS-15
GGCGGCGGTACTCGCCGTGTTGACCGCAATCGCCTCGGTGGGGCTCACCCCCTCGTCGATATCGTGCGCAATCGAGGGAACAGTTCCCGCCACCGCACCGAACGCCCCCAACCCCCGACCGATGTTCTTGGCCACGTCGTCCACGGAACTCACACCTGGAAGTTCGAGCGCCCTCTTCGTCGCGTCGCTCATGCCCCCGATCACCGTCGCCGCTATGGTCGTCGGCCAGTCCGGCATCCACGAGAACGATCCGTCCGGGTTCTCGACGAACGTCCCGGTCGGGCTGGTGAGCGCGAGCTCGGTCAACAACTTCGTGGGCTCGGCCAACTGCTGAGCAGCGTCGAGTGCGGCCTTGTCTGCCTGCTTCAGAGCACCCTGAATGTCGTCGGTCAACTGCGCTGCAGCAGAACGTAGTTCGTCGGCCTGTCGTACCTTCTCCTCGCCCAGGCCGTCCGGTATCAGCGCGATCATCCCGTCGGGATCCACCACACCGTCGGCCCGAATGGCGAACCCGCTCGTCGTCGCCGCCGACACCTGCGCCTGCAGGTGCGCCTTCGCGGCGTCGACCATTCCTGCTGCGGTCTCGAATGCCCTACCGAGTGAATCGATCTCACCGCACACGGAGCTCATCCGGGAGCATTCGGTCACCACGCGTTCGGCTGCGGCGTCGGCTGCTTCACCGGTCCACGTCTCGGCCAATGTGTCTTGCTCCTCCAGCACTCCGGTGCGCTGGCCGTTGACGCGTTCGACGATCTCCGACAGTTCGATCATCGTCTTGCGCATCGACTCCGGCTCCCAGCCATCGACGTGCGGCACGGTGGGGGTCACTTCGGCTGGTCCATCGCGGCGAGGCGGCGGGCGAGTTCGTCGTCGGCGATCTCGTAGTTCTGCGCGACGCCGCGGGCGATGTCCGCGACGCATTCGGCCCGCCCGGCCCAGGGCTGCAA
>NZ_BAOX01000579.1:0-950 GCF_000813105.1 Rhodococcus sp. BS-15
TGGTGGGCTTGGCACCACTGCGCGGGGCGCCCGCACATCACGCAGCATCTGTCGCGGATGGTCAGGGCGATGCGTTGGTCGTCGGAGGCGAGTCTGGTGCTGCGGCCGAGCGCGAGCGGGACGCCGTGGTGGTCGACGATGACAGGGGTGAGGTCGGCGTCGCAGGTGAGAAGCTCGGCGAGGGACCGGCTCATCGGCCCGGTCCAGTCGAAGTGGAACGGCCACTCGGCATCGCCAGGCTCGGGAGCGGACTTCTCCCCGGCAGCGCGACCACCGGCAGCATCACTACCGGCATCGCTACGGCCGACACGATCGTCGCGGAAATCGCCGGTTCGTGAACTGCCGCCGGCACCGGCGTCGGCATCCCTGGTTCTGGTAGCGCCGTCGGCACCGGCACCGGGTGTCGAACTCGTTGGTGCGCAGGCAGTGTGATTCTTTCCGCGGTCACTGAGCAACTCCCGCAGCGGGACGATCAAATGCACCGACGCCCGTGACCCACCTGCCGATCCGCGGCTGCTGCCGCTCAGGTGCCGGTCGAGGATCTGATCGAGTGCATCGGCCCGCCGCTTCGACGGACTCCGCGGGTCACGCGCACCACCCGGGCCGGGCCGCGGAGCGGTCAAAGCCGACAGTGTCGTGAGCAGCTTCTCGGCGAGGAGCCGGTCGACGTTGCCACCGAGCTGGAAGCGGCCATCGGACAACGGATGAACATCGAACCGGTTCAGGTTCGGGTTCTCCGACACCGGTACCGGCGGCGGCCCCGATGGAACAGGTTCGGGCCCAGCAGGTTCGGGCCCAGCGGCACCCGTGCCACCTGCGCCATCTGCGCCATCTGCGCCACCGCAATCACCCGAGCTACCTGCATCGGCTCGGCTCGCCTGCTCCTGCTCGCGCTCTCGTTCCTGCTCCCGTTCGCGTCGTTCCTTCTCTGCCTGCTCATGTCTTTCTCG
>NZ_BAOX01000578.1:0-960 GCF_000813105.1 Rhodococcus sp. BS-15
TGGTAGCGGGGACAGGATTTGAACCTGCGACCTCTGGGTTATGAGCCCAGCGAGCTACCGAGCTGCTCCACCCCGCGTTGCAACTACGAAGTTACTACCGTGCGTACAGCCAATGCAAATCACGTGACTTCTCTGCGGTCGTGCGCACCCGAACGAGCGCATCGCGACGCGCGAATATCACGCCGGAGGCGGTTCGAAATAGTGCTCCGCGTCTCTTTTGGTGCGTGTTTCGAGTCACATAACGTTCGGGTTACGAAGTAGAAACAATAGCGCCACGAGCACGTCTGAGCTGGGAAGATACCCCCTCCCATCCCAACATGTGGACACCAGTCATCCCATTACGGCTCAGTGACGGTGAGCAGATCCTCGACTACCTTCACGGACGGCCCTAAACCGCTGGGCCTGCACCACCCCGCCGCTTCCTTCGCTCTGCCCCGCGGGTGTGGTCCCCAATACGTACGGGGGCAGAGCCGCGACGATACGAAGTGCCTGGTCACGAACGCCATACATTCCCGGCGAGGTGATTGCAGGCCAGTCGCGCCAGTCGAGCGCGGAGAGGATTCACCCCGCATGACCACTCAGAACAATTTCGGTAAGCGCGCACTCGGATTTGCCGTTGTCGCCGGTGCCGCCGTAGCCATCCCCCTCGGCGTCTCTGCCGGAACCGCCAACGCAGCCCCGAACAACTGGGACGCGGTCGCACAGTGCGAAAGCGGCGGCAACTGGAGCATCAACACCGGAAACGGCTACTACGGTGGCCTGCAGTTCTCGCAGAGCACCTGGACGGCCAACGGTGGAACCGGGTCACCGGCCAACGCATCCAAGGCCGAGCAGATCCGCGTAGCGGAGAACACCCTGCAGACTCAGGGACCGGGCGCATGGCCCACGTGCGGAAAGCAGCTGAGCACCGGTGCCTCCACTCCCGCGCCCGAGGCAGCTCCCGCACCGGCACCGCAGCCG
>NZ_BAOX01000577.1:0-962 GCF_000813105.1 Rhodococcus sp. BS-15
GCTACCCTTGCGCCGGCGCGAAGCGAGCTGACCCGCCGCGGCAACCGTCGTGCACCGCACCCGATCGAGCACCCTGACCGACGTCCACGTCCACGACGCCGAGGGCACCCTCGTCGCCACAGGCCAGGTCACCAGCCGCCTCTTCCATTGAGCACCTCAAAGCCCGTCATTCCGCGCAGGCCGAGTAGACAGCGAGGCTGTCCTCATAGACGTGGTGCTGGACGATGAGGTCGTCGATGACCCGAAGATGCAACGCGAACCGCGCCGTATAGTGGCGTCGTGTCAGAACCGATTCGTTGCGGATAACGCCCGTGATGAACGCGTCCGTGTCGCTGACAACGATGGCCGAGATCGAGGTCCCCTGATCTGAAGGGCGGTTGTACTCGGCGATGGTGGTGAAGTGTTGCCGCACGTCGGACCGAGTGGCCCTGTTCCGGATCCAAGGAATGGCCCCGGATTGCGGTCCCTCGGGCCAGCTCAATGACCAGTCCACCTCGTCGGCGTACAGCTCAGCAACTGCGCTGACGTCGCCCTCGGCGAGCTGCTTCAGCAGCATCTCGACGATCGATCGGGTTGCGGCGGTGTCGCATTCAGCCATATCTCACATCTCGCCTTCTTCGCGCGGTGACGGCTTCGACCGGGGCGGCTCCTTGCTTGTGCGCCGACGCGACTGCGGCCTGGCGATGGTGCCGCCAGGCCGCTGCCTGTTGTCGTCGACTAGCTGGGGACCCGATCGAGAAAGCCCCGAACGTCGGCGATCAGTCCGTCAGAGTTCAGGGTGACGACGTCGAACCCGATCACGAGCGGTTCTGCGTGCTCTTCGCCCAGACCCCACTGGAATCGAACCTGTCGGTGGTGCCCGTCGACCTGGCCGACTGAGGAAAAGCCCATACCAGCGAACTGTTGCTGAACCTGGCCGATGACGGCACTGATGGCCTTGAGCCGGAGACCTCGGCAAGCGG
>NZ_BAOX01000576.1:0-965 GCF_000813105.1 Rhodococcus sp. BS-15
TCGGCAATCGACCCCACCACGGCAGTTGCCACCGGTGCCGACAGCGCGGCGATCGCCCATCCTTCCCCGCCGCCGACGCACGCGATCGAGCCTACCGACCAGGCGAGTTTGACGTCCCCCGCTCCGAACGCCGCGGGCGCGAGAAGATGAACGACGAGGTAGATCGCGAACAGCAGAGCGCCGCCGAGCAGTGCCCCCGCCGAGCCGGTGAGCACGAGCGCGATCGTCACCACGATCGCACCGGGGACGGTCAAGACGTTCGGCAACCGGCGTCGCTGCAGGTCGACAGCGCTGAGCGCGGCGAACCACCACGTCGTGATGCACAACGGAACCGCGTACCCGGAACCGCCGAACCGCCACCAGACCCATCCGGTCCCGAGCGCACACAGCAGCGGCAGGAGCCGAGGCTCCCATCGGACCAGGAAGCGGCACATCGTCATTCCCGCGGCGGCACCGACCACGACCGCGACACACAGACCCATCATGATCGAAGGGTTGCACTGCGGCAGCGATCGGTTGTGTCGAAAGGCCCAGGTGGCAGATTGCCCTGTGTACAACTCACGGCCTGTGGACAACTACGGCCTGTAGACTACCGACGGTCCGAACTCACCGCATGGTGGTCAGCGCGTCCCGCATGATCGCTCTCGGGGCCGGCCTGCCGGTGAACTGTTCGACCTGCCCGTACGCCTGATTGAGCAGCATCGACAATCCGCTGATGACGGTTCCTCCGGCAGCCTCCACGGCAGTGGCGAGTGGCGTCGGCCAGGGATCGTAGATGGCGTCGAGAACCAACGGCGCATGGGCGAGATCCGACGCGATGTCGGCGGCTCCAGCCGCGGGAACGGTGCTGACCAGTACAGCCGACTCCGCTGCGACAGTGGCGAGACGAGGGTCGGTCATGTCCACGAACTCCGCGCGCATCCCCGCGGCCGACCGGCGCAGTCCGACGTGTGGTCCCGGGCCGA
>NZ_BAOX01000575.1:0-981 GCF_000813105.1 Rhodococcus sp. BS-15
CGGAATCGGGCGCGGGGCCGCAGGCCGTGTTCCTCGGCGAACTCGCGGCTCGCGATCAGGAGAGCGGCGGCGCCGTCGCTGAGCTGCGATGAATTCCCCGCAGTCGTCATCCCGTCCTCGGCGAAGACGGTGCGCAGCGCGGCCACCTTGGCGGGGTCCTGCTCCGCGCGGATCCCTTCGTCGCGGTCGACGAGCGGCGACGTGTCGTCGGCCGGATCTGCGTGGATCGGGACCAGCTGCTCTCGGAATCGGCCTGCGGCGGTGGCTGTGGCCGCCCGCTCGTGGCTGCGGATCCCGAACTCGTCGAGTTCGGCGCGGGTGAATCCGAACTGCTTGTTCATCAGTTCGGACGAGAGGCCCTGTGCCATGAGACCGCCGTCGTACCGCGCCAGCTCACGCGGACTGTACTGCGGTCCGAGGGGCGCGCCCGGGGTCATCGACGGTGGCATGGGGACCTGGGACATCGACTCGACGCCGCACGCGATGACCAGATCGTGCGTGCCGGCCATCACGGCCTGCGCCGCGAAGCTGACGGCCTGCTGGCCCGAGCCGCACTGCCGGTCGACTGTCACCGCCGGAACCGTCTCGGGGAGGCCTGCGGCGAGGACCGCGTGCCGTCCGAGGTTCCCCGTCTGCTGTTCGAATTGGAGCACGCATCCCGCGATGACGTCCTCGATTAAGGCCGGGTCGATCGCCGCTCGCTGGACCAGTTCGGCGATGGTGGCTCCGAGCAGGTCGACGGGGTGCCAACCGCTGAGGATGCCGTTGCGTCGACCGACGGGCGTGCGTACCGCGCCGACGATCACTGCTTCGTTGTTCGCTGCCATGGAAGTTACCTGCTCCTTTGTGCGGTGCGCGCGCCGCGCACCTCCGTGATGGGTACATCGATCCGAGCTGCCAGCTCGAGCCACTCGTCGACGCTGCGCCGCTCGAACGCCGCCGCGATACCGGCGTGGTCCTCGGCGCCGAGCGCGGTCACGA
>NZ_BAOX01000574.1:0-985 GCF_000813105.1 Rhodococcus sp. BS-15
CGGTCGCGGGCGACTACGGGTGCGCCTGGCACACCGTCCACGGCCACCTCGTCGTGGTCGCCGACGCCGCCCTGGCCGGCGAACCCGAACCGGTGGTCGTCCTCGGGATCGATGAGACCCGACGCGGGAAGGCGAAATGGGAAACTTGCCCCGAGACCGGGGAACGGAGATGGGTGGACCGGTGGGACACCGGACTGGTCGACCTGACCGGCGATCAAGGGTTGCTGGCGCAGGTCAACGGGCGCACCTCGGCGGTGGTGATCGACTGGTTCGACGCCCGCGACGAGACGTGGAAGGCGCAGATCACCCATGTCGCGATCGATATGTCGTCGGTGTATTCGAAGGCGGTGCGCGAGGCGTTGCCGCACGCGCAGCTGGTGGTGGACCGGTTCCACCTGGTCAAGAAGGCCAACGAGATGGTCGATACCGTCCGGCGCAGGGTCACCCAGGCCGAGCGGGGTCGGCGCGGCCGCAAGAGTGATGTCGAGTGGATCAATCGACGACGGTTGTTGCGGGCCGCGGAGCGCCTGACCGATGAGCAACGATCGGCCCTGTTCGAGAAGCTGACCTCCGCGGATCCGCACGGGGACATCGCTGCGGCATGGATCGCCAAAGAACTACTGCGCGATGTGTTGCGCTGCACCGATCGTGGTGGCCTTCGCCATGAAATCCGGGACAGACTGTACCGGTTCTACACGTTCTGCGCGGCATGCCGTGTCCCGGAGATCGGCAAGCTGGCGACGACCGTCTCGGCGTGGCAGGAACCGATGATCCTGGCGATCACCACCGGCCTGTCGAATGCGCGCAGTGAAGGCTACAACCGCATCGTCAAGCACGTCGGCCGCATCGCGTTCGGATTCCGCAATCCCGACAATCAACGCCGCCGGGTACGGTGGGCCTGCACTCGACGGTCACGTCGGGGCGCACCCAGCCGGCACCAATGCCACTGCTAACCGCGAAGAGCCGAATTAGCGACCCGTGAGCG
>NZ_BAOX01000573.1:0-990 GCF_000813105.1 Rhodococcus sp. BS-15
GGTTGTATCGCGGCGGCAGGGGCCGACGGTCGCCCGAGTCGGGTGTCTGCCAGGGCGGCGGCTGCCGAGGCGTCGAGCGGGGAGTGGACATCGAATCCGACGATACGGGCCCGCTGCCGTTGTCGCGTGCACTGTCCGACCGAGCAGGGGGATTCTGATGGTCGGCGGCAGAGCCGTTACGGACATGCATGGACCACGTCTCCGAAGTACCTTGCGGTCGGTCGCGGTCCACGGTCCCCCGTATTCGGTGTAGTCAGTCGCTCACGACGCTACCAAACGTTGTGCCGCCGACGCTCGGCTCACGCTCGGGGATGAGCCTGATCGTGCACGGCCCTCAGCCGTTCGACCGACACGTGTGTGTAGATCTGAGTGGTCGCCAGCGAGGCGTGACCGAGCAGCTCCTGCACCACCCTCAGATCGGCTCCTCCTTCGAGCAGGTGAGTTGCCGCTGTGTGCCGCAGGCCGTGCGGGCCGAGGCTGGGACCACCAGGGACGGTGTCCAGCACTGCATGTACCGCCGTTCGGGCCTGCCGTTGATCGAGCCGTCCACCTCGACGTCCCAACAGCAATGCCGCACCGGATCGATCGCAGGCCAGTTCGGGCCTGCCGCTGACCAGCCAGTTCTCTACCGCATGCGCGGCCGGCGCACCGTAGGGAGCCGAGCGTTCCTTGTTGCCTTTGCCGATCACGCGGATCAGGCGACGCTCGGTGTCCACATCGTCGACATCGAGTCCGCACAGCTCCCCGACGCGCACGCCGGTTGCATACAGCAGCTCGACGATGAGCCTGTCCCGCAGCGCGATGGGTTCGAGCTCGGCGGCACCCGATTCGGCAGCGGCCAATGCGTCCGCCGCCTGGCTGTGGCGAAGAACACCGGGCAACGTGCGGTGGCCTGCCGGTCCGGCCAGGCGTTCCGCCGGTGCCACCGCCACCGCTCCCACCCGTTCGAGCCACTTCCCGAAGGTCCTCGCCGACGAGGTTCGCCTCGCA
>NZ_BAOX01000572.1:0-999 GCF_000813105.1 Rhodococcus sp. BS-15
TGGTGGGCTTGGCACCACTGTGCGGGGCGGCCGCACATCACGCAGCAGGTGTCGCGGATGGTCAGGGCGATGCGTTGGTCGTCGCTGGCGAGTCGGGTGGTGCGGCCGAGGGCGAGCGGGACGCCGTGGTGGTCGACGATGACAGGGGGTGAGGTCGGCGTCGCAGGTGAGAAGCTCGGCGAGGGAGCGGCTGATCGGGCCGGCCCAGTCGAAGTGGAACGGCCACTCGGCATCGCCCGGCTCGGGCGCAGACTTCTGCCCGGCATCGTCGGTTCGTGAGTTGCCGCCGGCACCAACACTGCTCCCGCTGAGGCGGTGACCGCCGCCAGCGTCGGGACCCGTGTCGGCATCATTGGTCCGTGAGTTGTCGCCGGCACCAGCACTCTCGCTGACGTCGTGACCGCCGCCAGCACCAGCATCGGTATCACCGGCTCGTGAGTTGCCGCCGGCACCGGAGGACCTCGAACCCGTTTGTGTGCATGCAGATCGGTCCTTGTCGCCGCGAGTGACCAACTCCCGCAGCGGGACGACCAGGTGCACCGATGCCCGCGACCCGCCCGACGATCCGCGGCTGCTGCCGCTCAGGTGCCGGTCGAGGATCTGATCGAGTGCATCGGCCCGCCGCTTCGACGGACCACGCGGATCACGCTCACCACCGGTACCCGGGCGCGGCGCGGTCAACCCCGACAACGCGGTGAACAACTTCTCGGCCAGCAACCGGTCGACGTTGCCACCGAGCTGGAAGCGGCCATCGGACAACGGATGAACATCGAAACGGTTCAGCTCCGGGTTCTCCGACACCGGTACCGGCGGCGGCCCCGATGGAACAGGTTCGGGCCCAGCAGGTTCGGGCCCAGCGGCACCCGAGCCACCTGCGCCACCTGCGCCACCGCAATCACCCGAGCTACCTGCATCGGCTCGGCTCGCCTGCTCCTGCTCGCGCTCTCGTTCCTGCTCCCGTTCGCGTCGTTCCTTCTCGGCCTGCTCATGTCTTTCTCG
>NZ_BAOX01000571.1:0-1000 GCF_000813105.1 Rhodococcus sp. BS-15
GGGTCGACGGTTGCTGGTGGGATGAACCAGGGGTGGTTGTCGGTGCCGATGAAGACTTCCCAATCGGAGTGGTGGATGAGTCGGTGATGGAACCCGCACAGTAGGACCAGGTTGTTCATGTCGGTGGGGCCGCCGTCGGCCCAATGCCAGATGTGGTGGCCTTCGGTCCAGGCGGCGGGTTTTCCGCAGCCGGGGAACGCGCAGCCGTGATCGCGGGCGGTGAGGGCTTTGCGTTGTTTGGCGGTGACGGTGCGTGCGGTGCGGGCGAGGTTGAGTGGGTTGCCGTGCTCGTCCATGACGATGGCGGTGAGGACACAGTCGCACGCCAACTGTCGAGAAGTATTGCGGGAGAGTGGTCCCATCCAGGCAGCCACCCGACCGACGTGCCGTCGCCGAACAAGTCCCTGTATGCGCCACGATCGGCGGTAGACCCGGCATCGGATTCGTCTGCAGCGCGGGTGTTCTCGTCGTCGGCGATGTCGTCGGCGCTGTCGGCAATGTCGCGGAGGTCGGTGAGATCACGCAGGCTGATGTGCAGGTTCAGGTGCGGGCGTTCTCCGCCTTCGATGGGGCGATCGCTCGAGGCGAGATACTGGTCGAGGATGTGTCCGAAGGCGTCGGCTCTGCGCTTGGCGGGGCTGCGATCGTCTTGGCTGCCGTCGACCGCGGGGTGGGGTTCGGTCAACGGGGAGAGGGCAGTGAGCAGCTTCTCGCCGGTGATCGCATCGAAATCACCTTTCAACACCAGCCGCCCGTTCAAAGTCTTGGAGGCGAAGAGTTCGTTGCGGTCGGTGTTCTCGGGTGGTGGGGTCTTGCCGCCGAACTCGTCCTCGAGTCTGGTGATCGCTGCCCGGATCCGGCCGGTACGCGCGTCGGGCCCTGTCGCAGCCTTGATCAAGGCGGCTCGGGCCATATCGCGACCCTCTTCCGGGAGATCCTTCGGTGGTGTTTCGGCGAAGGTGAGGATCAGCGCGGCGTGATCGACGGACATGACGCCGGT
>NZ_BAOX01000570.1:0-1005 GCF_000813105.1 Rhodococcus sp. BS-15
CCGTGCGCGTGATCGTTCGCCGCGTGGCGGTTCCGCCGCTGATCGATCACGCCCTCGACGCGGTGCGGATCTACGGCACCGGCAGCCCGTTGGTGGTGCAGGCCGGCATTCGTCTCGCCGAGCGAGTGGGCCGTGCCGCCCGGTCGACCGAGAACGTCGATGCCGTACTGGCCCAACTGACACTTCTCGACAGTGCGCTGGCAACCGGCGACACGGACGCCGTGCGTACCGCCGAAGCCCGAGAGCAGATCTCGCGCGCCCGAGCCGCGATCACCGATCGGGTTCCACTCGCCGTACCTCGGGCGTGATTCGGTAGACGCCCGAACCGGGCACCGTGGGAGGATGGTCGGTATGCCAGCACCGTCTCCGCTTCCCCTCGATCCCATTGCAGAGGCACACCGCCAGTGGACCGAGCACGGGTGGTCCGAGGCCGCCGACGGTATGGCAGCAGTGACGTCGTTGATGCGCGCGCAGCAGATCATGCTTGCCCGAGTCGAGGAAGCGTTGAAGCCGACGGGACTGACCTTTTCGCGCTACGAATTGCTGACGTTGTTGACCTTCACCAAGAACGGCGCTCTGCCGATGGCTAAGGCGAGCGCACGTCTGCAGGTGCATCCCACGAGTGTGACCAACGCTGTCGATCGCCTCGAGTCGGTGGGATACGTTCGACGCATCCCGCATCCGAGCGATCGGCGCACCACGCTGGTCGAAATCACCGAGCAGGGACGCACGTTGGCAGTCGAGGCCACCGAGCGCCTGAACTCGCTGGTCTTCGCACGCCCCGGGCTGGCGCGTGACAAGTTGATGGCGCTCGTCCGGATCCTGGCGGAACTGCGTTCGGATGCAGGCGATTTCGACAGTGATGACATAACCACATCGTTCTGAGTTCGATGGTGACTCGTCACAAGACAATGGCACACCCGTACCGTTCGTGGTGCAATTGCACCGGGAACAGGGTGGAGTCGATCTGCTGAAGGGCGGGGCGGGGTGCTGGTGTTGGGGGGA
>NZ_BAOX01000569.1:0-1013 GCF_000813105.1 Rhodococcus sp. BS-15
GGCAGAACATCGGCATCGGCACCGCACCGAGCGATGCGGCCTGAGCGGGCGGCGGCTCGTCGTTGAGCAGCTCGATCAGTGCGCCCGGCTCGACGGCACCGAAGTCGACGAGGATGTCCACGCGCTCGGCAGGCGCGAGCCGAATGCTGGTAGCTTCCACCGGGGCGTCGAGCAATCCACCGTCGTTCCCGATGACCCAGAAGCGAAGTCTGTTGGTGAAGAACAGGTTCCACACGCTGTACGACCCGGCGTTGACGACTCGCAGTCGGTACATCCCCCGGGCGACCTCCATCGTCGGCCAGATCTTGCCGTTGACGACGCCCACGTCTCCGGTGCCGCCGCCCTCCCACTTTCCCTGCGGGACGGTGATGTTGGAGCGGATGCTCATACTGCCGTCGGGGTTCATGATCTTTTCCTGCAGCACGAGCGGCAGCTCGAACTCACCCGAGGGCAGACCCAGCGCGTTGTCGGAAGTGCCGGTGTCCCACCGGTCTCTGACGAGGTTCATGCCGAGCAGGCCTGCATAGACGTTGATGCGCGTCATCGACATCGCGTGGTCGTGGTACCACAGTCCCGCAGCGTCGTTGAGTCCAGGGAAGTTGTGCGTCATCGACTCGCCCGGGCGAACCAGCATCTCCGAGTGCCCGTCGCTCGCCGGTTCGGTGATGCTGCCGTGCAGGTGCAGCGACGTCGGCGTCATCGTGCGGTCCATCTCGCTCATGCCGTGCAGCGAGGTGTCGATGTCGGCGGCGAGCGGGTTCCCGGCGGTGGTGTTGGAGTACTTCAGCGTCCACGGCTGGCCGGTCTGCGACTCGATGGTGGGTCCGAGGTAGTCGCACTCGCCGTATCCGAAGGTGGGCGCGGGCCGTAGATCGGCGTGGAACACATGGGTGGAGCTGTGTGCATCGAGCGAGATCTCCGTGCCGCTGATCAGCGGCAACCGCGGCAATTCGTCCCGGAACGGCGTCAGGGGCGGTGAGTGGAACAGCAGGGGGCTCTGCCCGGCGGAGGAA
>NZ_BAOX01000568.1:0-1026 GCF_000813105.1 Rhodococcus sp. BS-15
TGACGGCCAGTTCGGGCCGCGCCCTCGCGCTGTGGCGAGGCCCCGCTTTCGTCGAGTTCGGTGATCTGGCTTCGCCGTCGACGAGCGGGACCATCTCGACGAGGTACACGCCGTGGTGCTGGAATCGGTCTTCGAGGCCCGTCTGCAGCTCGGTCGACACGAGACGGTGATCGCCGAGATCGAGCGCGCACTGCGGGCTGCCCCGTTGCGCGAACACCTGTGGGGTCAGCTGATGATCGCCCTCGACCGGTCGCACCGCACAGCCGAAGCGGTGGTTGCCTTTCGGCGAGCAGAGGCGGTTCTGCACAACGAACTCGGGGTTGCTCCGTCGCGGTACCTGCTCGACATCGAGGCCTCCCTGTACGGCAACGGTTCGGTCAATCGAGCAGTGAGCCTCGTAGCGATGTGAGCTCGGCGCGGGTGCTGATCCCCAACTTCCCGAAGATGCGGTTGAGGTGTGTCTCGACGGTGCGGATCGACAGCACGACGCGTCGGCGATGTCGCGGTTGGACAGGCCGGATGCGGCGAGGGACGCGATCTGCCGTTCGCGTGCGGTCAGGGCCGGATCTCGCGTTCCGTGCAGCAGCGGCGTGCTGGGATGTCCACAGCGCGCGGCCAGTACGTGACCCTGCCTTCCCGCTGTCGCCGCGGCGCGAGGGCTACTGCGCAGCAACAGGTTTCGCGCATAGAAGTACATCTCGGCCGCGTGCAGGTCCAGGCCGTGTTTCTCGGCGCTCGCGGCCACGGCCACCACCTGCTCGGTGACCGCACTGTCCGGCCCGGACGGTGCTGCGAGCACCTCGACCATGCGTATTTCGGTGCGGGCCAAGTCCCCTTCGATCAGACCTGCCAGCTGGTGGACGGGAGCCAGTGCTGCAGCTGCCGCTCCGCACCGAGCGGCATCGACGTAGGAGAACAGCGCGGGCAGATGGTGGTCGACAGCGGCATGAGACTCGGCGGAGGCGATCAGCAGCTCGCAGGCCTCGTCGACGTCTCCGCGAGCAGCCGCGGCCCAGCCCAGCGCCG
>NZ_BAOX01000567.1:0-1027 GCF_000813105.1 Rhodococcus sp. BS-15
CTGCCTTTTTCTTCGCTTCGCCGGTATCGGATTCGGAGTCGGCAGTGTCTTCGGGTTCGGCAGTGTCGTCGGAGTCTGTGCCGCAGCCGCATTCGATGCCACCTGCGCAGTTGCCGTCTCCGTCGCATGGACCGTCGCCCCACAGTCCCGCACCGCTCGGCGACCCTTCGTCCGGCTCCGGTAGCGGTGGCGTGTCTGCATCGGCGACATCGCCCGGTGTTGCCGAATCCTTCTCGGCTGCTGCAGGATCAGGACGCGCACCGTCGCTCGCGGCCCCAGGGCTCGTGCTGTCCTTGCCGCCGGAAGAGCTGTCGGTCTCGTCGTCGACGATCGGTTTTCCGTCGGCGGGGTTGTACATGCCGGGTTTCGCGGCTTTGGAGAACAAGGCTTCGAGGTAGGCCCGTAGTTCGGGGTCGACGCAGAATTCGCCTTCCGACATGCCGTCTGCACCTTGTTCGCCGAGGTAGAAGAACGCATCCCGTCGCTTGGGCGGCTTCGGCGGTTTCCCGTCTTCGTCCTCGTCGTCGTCTTCGTCGTAGTCGCCGTCGGGGTTGAGGATCGAGTCCAGATTCGCCACCAACGGCGCGAAGTCGTCAGGCCGCCTGGTCGATGCGAAGCCCACCAACTGCTGTTCGGCGAGCTCGCGGGTCTGCGGATCGACGTCCCGGGGCAGGTGCCGAAAGAACTCGCGGATCATCTGCACATGCTTGGCATCGAGCAACCCCGCCCGAAGCGCAGCACCGGTGTGCGGCAGCAGCGGCGGCAGTACTTCACCGGAGAAGGAGGTGCGATCCCCCAACTCCGCCGCCAGACGCACTCGTGCGCCTGCTGTTCGTGGGGTGATCCGCAGCATCCATGCCACCGACGACGGCACAGAGCCCGGGTAGATGTCGAGGCCGTGTTGGGTGATCAGTTCGTTGAGCCAGGTGTACGAGTGCGCGGTGACGGACCTGGTGAGCATCTCCATGCGTTGGATCACCGCACGCCGGTCCGCGTTCGACCACGCCACCGACGCCTGCCCGGCCAA
>NZ_BAOX01000566.1:0-1067 GCF_000813105.1 Rhodococcus sp. BS-15
CGGCAGGAGTGGAGCCCGCGGAATGACAGAGACAGGGCTCGGCATACGCATCGGTTCGGTGACGGCGGTGGCTGCACTGGACACCGATCCCGTCACCTCGGTGGTCAAGCGTTCGGCACTCGACCTCCGTCCGGGCGAAGCCCCGCGTCTGGCAGAGCTGTGGGACCGTTCGACGCGGAATCTGATCAGCGGATTCGCCGACCGCGTCGGCGACCCGGTGGAACTGATCGACGACGACGGCCGCAGTCACCGCGCGGAGGATCTCTACGCCACCGCTACCCGCGCACTCGTCGCCGAGGTCTCTGCCGGAACCGACGCCGCTCCGACAGTCGTCGTCACCCATCCCACCCGCTGGACCGCCTACACCGCCGAGGTTCTCGGTGAAGCATTGGACCGCGCCGGGCTCACCGACGTCACGCTGGTCCCGGAGTCCGTCGCCACGATGCGGTGGCTCGAAGTCACCCGCGGACCACAGTCCGACGGCCTGGCCGTGGTCTACGACCTCGGTGCGACTGCACTCGACGTCACGCTGATGCGCACCGGCTCCGAGGCGGGCCCAGTCGGCACCGGAGTTCACTCGCAGGAGTTCGGCGGAGCGCAGTTCGATCACGCGATCATGCAGCACGTCCTCGATACCGTCTCGGGAAGCCAGTCCTTCGAGTTCGATCCCTTCGATCCCGATACCGTCGGCGCACTGGTGGAACTGCGGGCCCGCTGCGGCGAGGCGAAGGAACAGCTCTCCTACGACACGTCGACGTCACTGACGGTCGACCTGCCTGGCCTGCACACCGAGGTTCGCCTGGTGCGCTCCGAGCTCGAAGAACTGGTGCGCGCATCACTGCTGGGGTCGATCGGAGTGGTACGCGACGCCGTCACGGCCGCGGGCCTCGACGTCACCGACATCGATCAGGTGGTCCTCGTCGGTGGCAGTTCGGCCATCCCGCTGGTCGCCGAGCTCATGTCGTCCGAACTGCGCGCTCCCGTGGTGGCCGGACCGCGGCCCGAACTGACCGTCGCCGTCGGTGCCGCAATTCTCGCAGCGATATCGCCGACGCGACCGCCGCCGA
>NZ_BAOX01000565.1:0-1069 GCF_000813105.1 Rhodococcus sp. BS-15
TGACGGGCGTCCACCTCCCCTGGCTCGGGATGCGGCCACCGCCAGCAACCGCACCCACGCGGCCAGTCGATGCTTGGCGGCCAGGCGCGAGTAGGACGAACGGGCCAGCGTGCGGCCGTGAATTCCGGTGACGGTGCCGGCCAGGCGGCGTCCGTCGCCGAGATCGACCGCGACGTCGATCGTCTCGGCAGGACCCTCGTGGAATGCAGCGGCCGCGTCGGCGATGATTCCGACGATCTGCCGAATGTCGGACATCTCCCGGCGGCCTGATGGAACGGCGGGAGGGTGCCGCGCCGCCACTCGGCGTCGGCGAATTCTCCGATGTCGCCACCGGCGAGTACTGCCGCGAGCATACGATCACCGATGTTCCACCGGGACAACGGATCCAGCTCGATGTCCAGGCTGTCTGCCAGGTCGTCCTCGAGCTCCGGAACGCGAAATCCGAGCCGTTGCCGCAGAAAGGCCTGCACCGGATTCTCGACGAAGGCGATGAGTTCGGCGAGTTCGACGTCCCCGCGATCGGCCGGAGGGAGCGCGTGGGGCAGAAACGGTGCCACTGGATCGGGGGTCCGTTGCTGGGAGACCGCCCCGGCCAGGGCAACCGTGTCGAAGCTGAAGGGGTGTTCGGCTTCGAAGTTGTGCGGATCGAACGGTTGCAACGGATGCCGATGTTCGACGCTTCCGCCCGCCGTCACCTCGAGCACGTCCATCAACTCGCGCAGCGGGATCGCGGGCGGCTTGGCGGACCCGTCGACGGGGTCGGCTCCGGTGTAGAACAAGAGCAGCTTCTCCTCGGCCGACATCACCGCGTCGAGGAGCAGTTGTCGGTCCTCACTGCGAATGTCTCGTTCGCCGACGGCCGGATCACGGGCGAGGATGTCGTCTCCGTCGGTACTTCCCACTCGGGGGAACACCTCGTCGTCGAGCCCGAGCAGCACCACCACTCGGTGCGGAACCGAGCGCATCGGCACCATGGTGCACACGGTCAGCTCGCCGGTGCGGAAGTTCGCTCGGGTGGGCCTGCCGGCCAGTCGGCCGGCCAGCATGGCGCGCACGTCCGCGAGCCGCA
>NZ_BAOX01000564.1:0-1083 GCF_000813105.1 Rhodococcus sp. BS-15
CTCCCGGCCGGGGGCACGGCACGTAGCGCGGCGGACCGTCGGCCCGAAATGCCATGCGCCCGGTGCAGTACCGATCGGTCGACGCACCCGGCGCACGGAAACCGAGCCTGCGGCCGACCAGTTCGTGGAACTCGATCTGCTCGGTGTCGACGTCGAGCACCCGCAATCTCGGGCGCGGTGCAGGTGACGCCTCCGAGGGCCAGGAGACGCCGAGAACCAATCGGCCTGCGACAGAGGGAGTCAGCGCGGACCGAACTGACGATCGCCCGCGTCACCGAGGCCGGGAACGATGAAGGCGTTGTCGTTGAGGCCGTCGTCGATGCTCGCTGCCACCAGTCGCACCGGCAGACCCGAGGCTTCGAGCGCGGCAACTCCTTCGGGAGCGGCAACGACGCAGATGGCGGTCACGTCCGCCGCACCGCGGCCGACGAGCAGTTCGATCGTGTGGACCATGGATCCGCCGGTGGCGAGCATCGGGTCCAGTACGTACACAGGCGTCTGCGACAGGTCGTCGGGCAAGGATTCCATGTACGGCACGGGCTGGTGGGTTTCCTCGTCTCGGGCCATCCCGACGAAACCGACGCGGGACTGCGGGATGAGGCTGCTGGCCTTCTCGACCATTCCGAGGCCCGCGCGCAGAACCGGGACCAGCAACGGCGGTCGTGCCAGCCTGGTGCCCTCGGTGACCGCGACGGGTGTTCGCACCTCGAAGGTGTCGATCGCAGCATCGCGGGTGGCCTCGTAGACCAGCATGTGGGTGAGCTGGCGCAGAGCCGACCGGAACGTGGCGTTGTCGCTCCGCTCGTCCCGCATCGTGGTGAGCAGGGCTGCGGCCAGTGGGTGATCGACCACGTGTGTTTCCATGCCGACAAGGATAGGACTCGGTCGGCAGGACGCGAACGGCAACTCGGGGGAACCGAATGGCAAGTACTCGCGTCGAACCAGTTGGGCGTCGCACTCGGCGACCGTGAATCGATTGCATTCTCAGGGGGCACTGATGGCCGAGCTCGTCGTCGAAACCGAGGGGGTCCTCGCGTACGGTGCGGTGGCGTCGACCATGGCCGAGCAGATCGCCGCGGCAGG
>NZ_BAOX01000563.1:0-1092 GCF_000813105.1 Rhodococcus sp. BS-15
TTGCCGGGGCCGACGCCGCGGGCTCGGCCACCGCCGTGATCGAGCCGAAACCGACAGAGAGGGCGGCGGCACAGGTGACGACAGCAATGCGAACGGTCGGATGTACTCGGCCTTGTCGCACTACTGACGTCCTTCCGAACGATGACGGGTTTCCGCCACCCTAGCTCAGTTCGGTGCCTGTGTGACTGATGTGAGCAGAGTTGTTCGAGTTACACGAATGTACTTCTGAGCAGGGACTCTCCTACCGTCACAGAGAGACGGGGGCGCGTCCGCGATCGGCGGGTTCGATGGTCACCTCGGCATCGGGAAGGAAAACTCGCTCGGTCGTCGTGGTTCCGTCGACGCCTTCGGTCACCGTCACCGCCACGCTCTCGGCAACCTGGCCCGCGCTTTCGATGAACCCGGTCGCAACGCCTTCCTCTATGAGCAGATGATCACCCACCAGGAGAAGAAGCTCGTCCGCCGTCACCGTTCGTCTGCCGCCCACATCTTCGATAGTCATGAATCCCACCGTAATGCGCGGCGCTGCACAGTGCCGTCACATGTTCGACAATCGCAGCATGACCGAACGGCGAACGACATGGACAGCGCCAACTCAGGAACCGGTCGACGGTCCCCTCATCGGCGACGAGCGGCCGATTCTCTAAGGAATGCTGCAGTGGCATCGAGCGACGCTGCTCAACATCTGCGCAGGCGCGAACTCGGAGCAACTGGCACGACGTCCGTTCCCGCCCTCGATTGGGCTCGATGTCGTTCCACCCGATGTCTCTGCGGATGGTCTACGTGCACATGATCGGCGAATACGCCCGACACAACGGACACGCGGACATCATCCGCGAACAGATCGATGGAGTGATCGGCCGTTGAGGGCATAGCGTAGACACACGACCCGACCCCCCATACGGAAGAAGGTGTTTCGGTGACCGACTCCGACGCAGTGTTCGACCCGACCTCGCTACGGCCGTCGTTGTTCGTCGACGGGCAGTGGCAGGGAGCCGGTGACGGCGGAACCCGAGACATCGTCAACCCCGCGGACGGCAGCACGGTTGCCGTCGTGGACGAGGCCACGCCGGACGACGCTCTGGCGGGCGA
>NZ_BAOX01000562.1:0-1099 GCF_000813105.1 Rhodococcus sp. BS-15
GCACGAGCCCGACGCCGGCGAGCCAGCGGGCGGTGTTGTCCTCCGACGTCGACGACGCTTCGGCCGTTGCGGTGGTCTCGGTGTGGGCGCTGCCGTGCGCATCGCTGCTCGCTGCGGCGAGAGTCAGAGTGGGAGCAGGCAATTCGGGCTCGCTACCGTCCTCGGTCATCGGCTCATCCCAGTTCACGACCTCACCGTCGGTGTAGGTCTGGGTGGCCGGGAACGAGACGCTCTCCTGCTCGGGCAGCGGGCCCGCGGAGAGCAGGAACTGCTGGAACTGGCCCGGCCCGACCTCGGAACCGGGGTTCGCCGTCCACGTCACCGACACCGCGAGATCGGCCGAGTCCTTCTCGACGGTGGAGGTCCAGCCCGGAATGGGCTGCGTACGAGCCGAATTGAGGCCGGGGAGGGTCACCTTGACCGAGCTGGTCGAGGCGGTATCGGACTCGGTGGGAACGCGGAACGTCAGCACCGAATAGCCGCCCTGTGCGGCGTCGGGAGCGGAGACGACGACGTGTGCGGACGCTGCGCCTGCGCCGATCAGCAACGCGCCGACGGTGGCTCCTGAGACGAACAGGGTACGGGAAAGAGAGCTCTTCATGGGTTGGGTCATTTCTGTGCAGAGATGTGCGGAAAAGGATGTCGGTCAGAACCGAGACACCGGGGGCCCGCGGCGAGAGATGACCCAGTCGAGCGCAGTGCCGTCCACCGACGGAACCGCGACGGACATGGACACGCGACCGACGGCGGAACCGTCGGGCAGGGGAGTGAGGAGCGCGAGAACCGCTCGGACGATGGACGTGATCGGGCCGTAGAGGCGCTCGGCTGCGGCGATCGTGAGTCCAGCGACGACCGAGGCGGCCGCGTGGAAGGCGATCATCGTTGTGCTGGGCAACAGTGAGTGCGCGTGCATCTCCGCTGCGCTGCCGAGGCTCAGCGCGATGTGAGCGACGAGTTGGCCGGCCAGCAGAGCCGGGAGCAGTAGAACGGTCGAACGTCTGGGCAGGGCCGTCATGGCACCGATACCGATGCTGACGGCGATCAGCAGGGCCAGGGCGGAACCGTCTGCCCAGCCGCCGCCGGCCATGCCGTGTGCGGC
>NZ_BAOX01000561.1:0-1105 GCF_000813105.1 Rhodococcus sp. BS-15
GCTCGACGCGGTCGGCGGCCAGCACTGCCCCGGCCGCCGCGTCGACGGACTCGAAGTTCGACGCCTTCACCCGTCGGTCCAGTTCGGCTGCCAGCTCATCGGCGCGAGCAGTGGCGTCGAGCCAGGCGATACGCGCGTCCTGGATTCGCCGGGCACCGTCGATCAAGGCTTCCCGCTCCGCGATTCGGTCTGTCAGCGACGCGCCCTCGTCCACCTCCTCGGCGATCGACGCACGCATCTGCGCCAGCGATTCCTCGGTAGCGAGATACGTTCGTCCACGGCACTACGCGAGGCCACGAGGTCGTGGAGTGTGACCGTCAGCGCGTCGGACTCGCTCCGCAGGCGATTCAGTTCTGCGGTTGCGGGTTCCACATCGGCGGCACGCGTGCGGGCGTCCTGCACTGCGGTGGTTGCGGCATCGAGAATTCGGGTCAAGTCCGCAGCGGAGGCCCCGCCGGTGCGGTCGTGCAGCAGGTCCACGCCGCGTTGCGCTTCTGCGACAACCGCGACCGCCTGGTCGAGCGCAGCAGCAGCCTTACGTTCTGCGGCGGCGGCCTTGTCTTCCTGTGCCTTGGTCACCGTCGATGTGGACGCTGCAGCGGGATGGGGGTGCACCTCCGATCCGCACACGACGCACGGCTCCCCCCGCCTCCAGACGGGCCGCCAGCTCGGCTGCCATCCCGTCGATGCGTCGCTCACGGAGATCGAGCAGGTGCTCCCAGGCCGTGTTGTGCGCCGCTCCGGCGGTGTCGCGGGCACGTTCGGCCGCGGCCAGAGTCGCGCGTTTGCGCACCAATTCGAGTGCGGACTCGGCTGCCGTGCGAGCCCGACCGCAGCGCTCCTCGAGGCCCGGCAGCTCTGCCGCAGCCGAGGACGCCCGTGCCACCCGTGATTCGACTGCTGAGATCTGCTCGGGCATCGAGGCCTGCGAGTGCACGGTGCGTTCGATCGACGCTGCGGTAGTACGTTGCTGCGCACGATATTCGGCGAGGGTGCCGTCGAGTCGATCGGCTTCGCGGGCGAGCCCGAGCAGCGACTGGAGCCGCGCGACATCGGTGGTCCAGTCGCGCACGAACTGTGCAACGACCGTGCGCTCGGCCGACGA
>NZ_BAOX01000560.1:0-1127 GCF_000813105.1 Rhodococcus sp. BS-15
CCGCGCCGGCAGCCGACGCACCGGGCTCGCGCGAATGGCTCCGGGCTGCATGGCACAGCCGAGCAGCCCGGATCGCGATCCACCCGTGGGTCAGCACCACGGTGTTCCTGAGCAGCTTCTACCTGATCTACCCCGGCGGAGTGTTCGACACCGTCGCCGACTCGCATGTGGCACACATGGTGATGAAGGGCTGGTTCCTGACCGTCGGGATGGTGATGTTCTGGGGCACGGTCGGCGAAGACCCGGTACCGAGACCGATCGCGGGACTGACGAAGTTGCTCGCGAGTATCACCGCGTTGGCCGGGTTCGCATTCTTCCTCGTCGTGACGATCGATCTCGAGACCGCGCTCGGAGCGAGCTTCTACAGCGGACTGCGTCTGGATTGGAACGCAGACCTGCTGGCCGACCAGCGGCGCGGCGGCACTCTTGCGTGGGGCATCGGCGAGTTGCCGTTGCTCGCTGCCGCGGTTCTCGCCGCGGTCCGGTGGTCGGCGGCCGACGAGAGCGCGGCACGGCAACGAGATCGCCGAATCGACGATCAAGGTGATACCGAACTCGAGGCGTACAACACCATGCTCGGTGGCCTGTCCTCTCGGCGCGATCACCCCTGATACCCGAAGAATCCGTTCTCGGTCAGGGACGCCGTAGCCCGCGGGATGTCCTCCGAGGACCGTGACCAGCGGTATGGGCGAATCCGGGTCGAGTGGGATGGAAAAACTATGCTCGATAGTAGTAACCTGTGGCCTGACCGTCACCATTTCGTTATCTCGAGCGAGGCCTCGGCCTCGTAGCCACCAAGGATTGTGATCTTGGCCCGACACCGCACACCCGATCCGATCGACGACGACTGCGCAGCGCCGGCGCGCGGCGGCGTGATCTCGATGCCCGTCGGCACCAGGCCGACGGCGCTCACCGATCGCCCCCCGTCATCGACGGGCCGAGTTCGCACCCTCACGTTTTGTGACCGAGTCGCCCGCCGATGCCGGGTACTCCGACACTCTGCCGGAGGACGAGCACACGCCCTCGGCGCTGACGCCCGCACCGGATGGAACCGTTCACGCGGTCAGCGACGCCTGGGACACCGCGGCCGCGGACACTACCGCGTCGATGTGGGCGGCGCACGTGGC
>NZ_BAOX01000559.1:0-1155 GCF_000813105.1 Rhodococcus sp. BS-15
TTTTTGGAGATAACCGACGCGCCAGAGGCGCGATACAGTAAGTCGACCGCTTCACGAATGAGTTCGATGCCAAACGCAACTTGTCCGCGGATGTCGGCTTTTTCCTGCCAGCTGGGTTCGACTCCGACATCCGCTCTGGACTGCAGTAGTGTCGTCATCTTCTCCAGCAGTGCCTTCGCTGCAGCGATCTTGTTTGCAGCGGTTGCAACATGTATATGAGTCAATGGGTGGTCGGACTGGTCGTCCCACGACGAGTGCGAGATGGCCCGCCCCGGCAGACGATCGACAAACAGGTCGTAGGCCCCCTGTCCCATCCCCGCGACTGTCGCGAGGGATTGGGTTTGTACGTAAGAGTACAGACCATAATTCCGTCCTGTCGCGCCGGCATTCGAGCGGTTCGACAGTGTGCCCATTACCGCGGCCTCTGCGTCTGCAACGCGGTGAAAAGGGACAAAAATATTATCGGCTTTGCTTGTCACGCTCCCAGTGCCACCGGCCGCAGATACGTTCCAGTCGTCAGATAACGTCATTTGCGAAAGGGGCACCAGTGCAACAGATTCGCCTACAACCTCGCCGTCTGGATCTTTGACTAGAGCATCCATCAGATTCCAATCGGCACCGCGACTGCCAGTGTTGAACGGCCATGATCCTGAAAGCATATAGCCGTCTTCGACCTGCATCAATGTGCCACCAGGTGTAAATCCCCCCGACACACGCGCTCGTCCACCCTTGAAAACTTCTTCTTGTGCACGGTCTGGAAATAGGGACACCATCCATGCGGTACTGACCCAAACCATGGAAACCCAGCCCGCGGAGCCGCAACTTCGTGCGATTTCTGCGAGTACAGAATTCTGATCAGCTAAAGATTGCTCAAGGCCGCCAAATCGACGTGGTACGGCCATGGAGTACACGCCGGCTTCGGTAAGGGCATCTATCGTGTTTGGTGTCAGCCAACCTGCGTCCTCGGCGGCGCGTGCGTTCGATCGTATTACTGGCGCGAGTTCGCAGACCCTGCTCAGAACTGCTTCATCCATGGCTACCGTCGTGGTCACTTTGTCTCCCCTTCGAGGACCCCGGTCTAATGATTGGGTTGCCACTTACGCTAGCTATGAGCGGTCACGGCACGCCCTATGTACGCTCACGGGTCGCTAATTC
>NZ_BAOX01000558.1:0-1156 GCF_000813105.1 Rhodococcus sp. BS-15
GTCACGATGATGACGTTGGCCGTGTACTGCAGCAGCGAGCCGTCGCTCTCGTCCGCCTCGGCCACGAACACGTCGCCGCTGCGTGATGAGCGTTGGTCCCGGCCTCGTTCAGCTCTCCCCCGACGGCGAACGACGGATCGAACCCGCAGTGCTGGAGGGCGACGACCAGCATCGAGGTCGTCGACGTCTTGCCGTGCGTACCCGAGACCAACAACGTGCGGTATCCCTGCATGAGAGAAGACAGCACGGCCGGACGCAGCACCACCGGGATTCCGCGTTCACGAGCTTCGACGAGTTCTGGATTGGTCCTGGGAATCGCGGCGTGGGTCGTCACCACCACGGTGGGTCCGCCGTCGATCATGTCCAGCGCGCTCGCGTCGTGACCGATGCGGACCTGGGCACCGCGTGCGCGCAGTGCGAGTACGCCGCGCGATTCCTTGGCATCCGAACCCGACACCTGTCCCCCGCGAGCCAGCAGGATCCGCGCGATGCCGGACATTCCGGCACCACCGATGCCCACCATGTGTACTCGTTCGAGCTCTGTCGGCAGATCCGACATCGCACCCTCAGTTGTCACGCGGACGTCTCCCTCGTTCTCTTCTCATGCTCGACGCCGCCCAGCTCAGCGCCGCGCCGCGTGCGCGGTATCGAGCACGATCTGCGCGACGGCAGCTGCTGCGCCCTTGTGCCCGGCACCGGCGGCGGCCCGAGACATGGTGGCAATTTTTTCGGTGTCGGCCAGCAGCGCGACCACCGTCTCGCTCACGTACTGCTCGGTCAGTGTCGCATCGGACACCAGGATGCCACCTCCGGCGTCGACCACAGGACGGGCGTTGAGTTCCTGCTCGCCGTTGCCGTGCGGCAGGGGCACGTAGACGGCAGGCAGACCGGTCGCGGAAACCTCGGCGACCGTCATGGCACCGGACCGGCATATCGCGAGGTCCGCGGCCGCATACGCCAGATCCATCCGGTCGATGTACGGCACCGCGACGTACGGCGCATTCGGATTGCGCTGCTCGACGTCGAGCGAGTTCTTCGGACCGTGCGCGTGCAGAACCGAGATACCGGCACCGGCGAGGGCCGCCGAGGCTCCGGACACCGCGTCGTTGAGCGATCGGGCCCCCCTGCGAGCCGCCGAACACCAACAGCACCGGGC
>NZ_BAOX01000557.1:0-1165 GCF_000813105.1 Rhodococcus sp. BS-15
CGAGCGCGTCGCCGCCGAGAGCTGAGCGAACCGGACGTGAACGATGCAGAGGATGCGCGAAGCGAGCCCGATGCGGGGTTTCGCGCGGCAGTCGCGCGAAACCTACCGATCGTCGCAGTCTCGGTCGTCGTCCTTGCCGCGTTGATTCTGGTGCTGGCCGATCGCTGGCGGCGCGGCGCATTCATCTTCGGATGCGCAGCGCTGCTGGCGGCCGTCCTGCGGCTGTGCCTGCCCGAAACACGTGTCGGCACACTGCAAGTGCGCAGCCGCGTGTTCGATGTGTTGGCGCTGGGCTGCGTCGGCGGAGCAATCGTCTTTCTGTCGCTGTCTATCGATCCGCTGGGAACCGACTGACCTTGCCTGTCGGTGTCAGCGCCGGCCCAGGCGGGCCAGCTCCATCGTCTCGGCGAGCAGCTTCGCCACCGAATCGGCCTCGGTGAGGAAGCCGTCGTGTCCGTCACGCGACTGGATCACTTCGAGTCCGCGGCACTGGGGGGAGTTCGCGAGCGATCTCCTTCTGCAGTCGAAGCGGATACAGGCGATCGGAGTCGACTCCGCCGACGATGGTGGGAACCGCTGTGGACGCGAGGGCTTCGGCCACTCCGCCGCGGCCGCGGCCCACATCGTGGCGGTTCATCGCCTCGCTGAGCAGGACGTACGTCGCAGCGTCGAACCGGTTGACGAGCTTGGCAGCCTGATGCTCGAGGTAGCTCTGTGCGGAGTATCTGCCACCGGCCCACGGGTCTTCGTCGTTCTGCGGTGAGTTTCCGAACCTGATGTCGAGTTCGCTCTCGGTTCGGTACGTCAGGTGCGCGATGCGCCGCGCGATGCCGAGTCCGGCCGTAGGCGAGGTGCCGGTGTCGTGGTAATTGCCGCCCAGCCATCCTGGATCGGCCTTGATCGCGGCGATCTGTGTTGTCTGGGTACCGATCTGGTCGGCAGTTGCCCTTGCACCGACCGCAAGGACCAGCGCGGCCGCCACTCGGTCTGGATGGCCCACGATCCATTCGAGGGTGCGCATCCCGCCCATCGAGCCGCCGACGACGGCTGCGAACCGCTCGATTCCGAGGACGTCGGCCACGGCCGCCTCGGCAGCGACCTGATCGCGGATGGAGATGTCCGGGAAGCGAGACCCGTAGGGCGTGCCGTCGGGCGAGACGCTGCT
>NZ_BAOX01000556.1:0-847 GCF_000813105.1 Rhodococcus sp. BS-15
TCGACGCGGTGATCGCCCATGCTGCCGGTCGGCCTGCCGCCGAGATCGACGGGCCGCTGCTCGACATTCTGCGGCTCGGCTCCTACCAACTGCTCCGCACCCGAGTGGCACCGCACGCGGCCGTCGCCACGTCGGTGGATCTGGCGCGATCCGAATTCGGTACGGGCAAGGCAGGTTTCGTCAATGCGGTGCTACGGCGCGTGTCCGAGCGTACGGCGGCGCAGTGGGTGGACGAGCTCGCGCCCGAGACGGCGGTCGATCCTGTCGGCCATCTCGCTTTCGAGTACGCCCACCCCAAGTGGATCGCGCAGGCCTTCGCCGATGCGCTCGGTGCCGATGCCGGTGAACTCGCTGCGGTGCTCGAGGCCGACGACGCGCGTCCCTCGGTACACCTGGTGGCCCGACCCGGCGAGATCTCCGCGGAAGAGCTGGCGCTGATCACCGGGGGAGAAGAGGGACCCTATTCGCCCTACGCAGTGCACCTCGACGGCGGAGATCCCGGCAAGATCGACGCGTCCGGGACGGACTGGCCGGGGTGCAGGACGAAGGCAGTCAACTCGTCGGCGGGCGCTCACCCTCGCGCCGCTCGTCGGCGAGGACGGTGGCCGGTGGCTGGACCTGTGCGCCGGACCGGGCGGTAAAGCTGCCTGATCGGTGCCATCGCCGAAATCGACGGTGCCACGGTCGACGCCGTCGAACCGACTCCGCACCGAGCCGACCTGGTGTCCAAGACGACGAAGGATCTCCCGGTGACGGTGTACACCGTCGACGGTCGAGCGTCCGGACTCGACGGCGGCTACGACCGCGTGCTCGTCGACGCGCCGTGCACCGGGCCTCGGTGCCCTGC
>NZ_BAOX01000555.1:0-300 GCF_000813105.1 Rhodococcus sp. BS-15
TGGACGATACGGCGGTAGCGCGATGACAGAACCCGACAGGCCTCGTAAGCGCGAGTCGAGCCCACCGCGCAAGCACGTCAAGAAGTCGCCGGGAGCTCGCGGCCCGAAGGGAAACCGGCCCCCACAGGGAGCAGGACCCCGCGGCGTCGACGCGATCGACCCGGCCCGCCGTGCCGCCCGGGACGTCCTGAAGGCGGTGCGTGAACGGGATGCCTACGCCAATCTGGTGCTCCCCGGCCTGCTGCGAGAGCGCAAACTGGACTCGCGCGACGCGGCACTGGCCACCGAACTCGCCTACGG
>NZ_BAOX01000554.1:0-1184 GCF_000813105.1 Rhodococcus sp. BS-15
TACGACGTCACAGCCTGGGTCGACGGGCGACTGCCGGGCGTTGGGCAGGGGGCGTTCGGCGTCCGCCTGCACGCTGTGCTGGCACCGGTCGCGAGCGGGGGAACATGTGTGTCGCTGCGGGTGCTGCGACCCGCGACGCAGGGACTGGCCGCGCTCCGTGCATCGGGAGCTGTGACCAATGACGGGTACGAGCTGCTGCGTCGAATCGTGTTCGGACGCTTGGCTTTCTTGGTCGTCGGCGGTACCGGCGCAGGAAAAACTACACTCTTGGCGGCACTTCTCGGGAGGTGGATCCGGCGGAGCGAATAGTCTGCGTCGAGGACGCGGCCGAGTTGGCACCGGCCCATCCGCACGTGGTTCGACTCGTGGCCCGCGCACCCAATGTCGAAGGGGTGGGTGAGGTATCGGTGCGGCAACTGGTGCGTCAGGCGCTGCGAATGCGACCTGATCGCCTCGTGGTCGGTGAGGTGCGCGGGGCGGAGGTGATCGACCTCATGACGGCGCTCAACACAGGTCACGACGGTGGAGCCGGAACCATTCACGCGAACTCCCCGGCCGAGGTACCCGCTCGACTCGAAGCTCTTGCAGCACTGGGTGGAATGGGGCGAGACGCGCTGCACAGTCAACTCGCCGCGGCGGTTCAGGTGGTGCTGCACGTCCACCGCAGCGCCGACGGTACCCGACGCCTCCGTGAGATCGGGGTGGTCGACGTCGACGCGACCGGTCGGGTGCACATTGCGCCGGCCTGGTCGGTAGATGCCGACCCGACGCCGGGCGAAGGTCGGCTCCTCGAACTGCTCGACCGCCGCTGCGGTGACGCCCGATGACGGCCGCGGTGATGGCCCTCGCTGTGGCAGTTGCTCTGTGGCCGAACAGCTTCCGTCGGCTACCCAGCGAAGTGCGGACGGCGTCGAGCGCACCGCGATGGCTGGTGCCGGCGTACTGCGCTCTGGTTGCGGCAGGGGCGGTGTGGTGGTTCGGCGGAATCTGGGCTGTGAGCGCAGCAGCGGTGGCGGGCAGTACCGGATGGCGGCGCTATCGTCGGCGACTCGAACGCGACCGGCGTGCCGAGGAATTGAACTGGCTCGCAACCGGAATCGAGGTGGTCATCGGCGAGCTCCGCGTCGGGTCCCATCCGGCCACGGCCAGCGCAGTTGCGGCGGACGAGTGTGGCGGCGTCGCGT
>NZ_BAOX01000553.1:0-1185 GCF_000813105.1 Rhodococcus sp. BS-15
ACGTCGCCGAGGTGGTCGACGTCCTGACCCACCGACCGGGAAGCCAGCACGTCGTCATCACCGGACGCGACGCACCCCGTGAACTGATCGAGGCGGCAGATCTGGTCACCGAGATGGCCAAGGTCAAGCACCCGATGGACGCGGGACGCAAGGGTCAGCGAGGCATCGAATGGTGAGCGCGTCGTGTCCCGCAGTGGTGATCGCGGCCCCCGCGTCGGGTAGTGGAAAGACGACGGTGGCGACCGGGCTGCTGGGCGCGCTGCGCAGCGCCGGCCGCACCGTCGGTGAATTGCTCTCGGCACCAGCGGTGTTCACGCCCGTCGGCACCACGGTTCGAGATGCCGTCCGGCACATGACCGAGCAGGGCAGCTCCTACGTTCTGATTCCGCTGCGTGGTTCGCGCCATGGCATCTTCACCGACCGAGACCTCCGAATTCGGGTGGTGGCCGCCGGGATCGGCGTCGATACTCCGATCGAGCAGGTCATGACCTCGCCGGCCGAGACCGTCACGGCGGACCGGTTGGCGGGCACCGTGCTGATGGACATGCTCGAGCGAGGCTTGCGTCACATGCCGGTGGTGTCGAACCGTGGTGAGGTACTCGGCGTCGTCGAGGATTCGGATCTGCATGCCGCGTCGACTCGACGCAGTTTCGTGGTCCGCCGGGCTGTGGCATCGGCATCGACTTCCGCCGAACTCGCCGACGCGGGCAGGCTCGTGCCCCGCCTGGTGGTGGATCTGTTCCAGGGCGGAACCGATGCGATGGCGGTCAGCGCGATCCTCTCCGTCGTGGTCGACAGCCTCGTCCGACGGGCCGTCGAGATCGAGTGGACCGCACGTCCGGATGTGCCGCGTGACCACTTCGCCTGGATCACTCTCGGCAGCGTGGCGCGTCGAGAAGCCATGCCCTCCTCCGACGTCGACAGCGCATTGACCTGGGCGGACGCGACGGCGGACCCCTATGTGCGTGGGAAATCGAACGCGGTGCCGAGAACCCGCGACGAGGCGCTGATGGACTTGGCCGCTCGCGTGCACGTGAGCCTCGACGGGGCCGGGCTACCGTCGGACACCAACGGCGCGGTCGCGAGCTCGCCCCCGATTCGCCCGCTCGGCCGGTCAGTGGGAACGCGCCGCGGCGCACTGGCTCAGCAACCCCTTCGGTGAACGCGGCAACCCGGCAGAGGACT
>NZ_BAOX01000552.1:0-1186 GCF_000813105.1 Rhodococcus sp. BS-15
TCACGCTCGTCGACACCGCCGTCCCGCCCGCCGAGCTCGATCTGGGCTCGCAGCCGGTGCCGCGCGTGAGCATCTTCCTCTCGGTTCTCGACGTGCACGTGCAGCGCGTTCCCGTTGCCGGTCGCGTCATCGAGGTCGTGCACCGCCGCGGCCAGTTCAAGTCCGCGGACCTGGCCGAGGCCAGCGAGGTCAACGAACGCAACAGCATGCACATCAGGACCGACTCCGGTCAGGATGTGGCAGTTGTGCAGATCGCCGGCCTCATTGCGCGACGCATCATCAACAACGCCAAGGTGGGCGACACCCTCTCGATCGGCGACACGTACGGCCTGATCCGATTCGGCTCGCGCGTGGATACCTACTTCCCCGCGGGCACCACCTTGCTGGTCGAACGCGGCCAACGCGCCGTCGGTGCCGAGACAGTGCTCGCAGAGCTTCCGCAGTAGAAACCGACATGATCACCAGACGCGCCAAGCCGCCTGCTGCCATCCGTCTGCTCCCGTCCGTCGTCACGATTCTCGCGCTGTGCTCCGGCCTGTCGGCGGTCAAGTTCGCCCTCGACGGCCAGCTCGGCACAGCGCTCGCCATGATCGGTGCCGCGGCGATCCTCGACGCATTGGACGGTCGCATCGCCCGATTGCTCGACGCCACCAGCAAGATCGGTGCCGAACTGGATTCGCTGTCCGACGCCATCTCGTTCGGTGTGGCCCCGGCGCTGGTGCTGTACGTGACTCTGCTCGAGGGCAGCAGCGGCGGCTGGATCGTGGCGCTGGTCTACGCCGTGAGCATCGTGCTCCGGCTCGCGCGCTTCAACACTCTGCTCGACGTGGACGACACGCCTGCCTACGCGCGCGAGTACTTCACCGGTGTTCCCGCCCCCGCCGGAGCGCTCATCGCCATGGCACCGATCGCGGGCTTCGAGCAATTCGGCGACGGCTGGTGGGCCTCGTTCTACGTCGTCGCCGGATGGGCGATCGTCACCGCCGGTCTGATCGTCAGCCGGATCCCCACGTTGGCGCTCAAGACGGTCTCGGTGCCGCCGCGGCTGGCCGCGATCTTGCTGGTGCTCGTCGCGCTGCTCGCCGCCGCGCTCATCACCTTCCCGCTGATACTGCTGATGGGCTTGGTGCTGGCCTACCTGGTGCACATCCCGTTCGCGGTGCGCTCGCAGCGTTGGACTGCCGCG
>NZ_BAOX01000551.1:0-1221 GCF_000813105.1 Rhodococcus sp. BS-15
TCGGCCTCGGACAGGCGCGTTCGGGCGTCGGCACCCACTCCGCCGCGACGGGTCGAGATGTAGTCCGCTGCAGCGGTGATCTGCGCCTGAGCGGCCGCGATATCGCGATCCAGACGGGCTCGCAGTTGGTCCTCGGCAGCCTTCTCCGCCGACGCCTCGTCGACGATCTTCTCCAGTTCGGCATCCGCTTCGGCGAGGGCGGTGTAGCTGCCGAGTGGATCCGAGGACTGGGCCGTCTCCGCCCCCTGCAGCGCCGTCTGCGCCGCAGTCATGGCCGACTGGAGTTCGGCACCGCCGTGTTCGGTCAAACCACGTGCCTGCTCGATGTCGCGGCGAACGTCCGCGATGGCGTCGGGCAGGGTGGCGATGGCGTGCCTGATGTCGTCCCGGGCATGGTCGACGCCGTCGAGCAGGGTCTTGGCCTGGTCGACGGCTCGTTCGGCCGTGCGAATAGCGGTGACCGCAGGCCCCTGCTTTCCGGGCGGGAGTGCTGTCGCCTTGCGGCCGGCCTCGATGTTGTCCTCGGCCAGCGCGAGTCGCTCCTGTGCCATCGTGACGTTGTCGGCGATGGATTTCAGTGCCGTCTCGGAGAACTCCGAATGCAGTTGAGCGAGCAGGGTTTCCGATTGCGGAATCCTCACCGTCAAACCGATGATCGCCTGGGTCAGCTCGTCGAGATGGGCGTCGGCGTTCATCACGAGATCGCGGAAACCGTCGAATTCCTCCACTCGCGAATCGAGTTCGCGATCGGCCTGGCCACAGGAGGAGATGATCTCGACGAGCATTGCGCGCCGCTGATCGGGAGTTTCCGGAATGGCGTCGTCGAGGCGTTGACGGATCTCGAAGGCGGACGCGAGGGCCCGCTTGGCGTTGTCGTGGGCGGAGATGAACGGTGCGGCCGCAGAATCTCCGAACTCTCCACGGGCGAGGTTCAATTCCTCCTCGCTGGCGCGTACGGCATTGTCGGTCTCGACCAGAATTTCCTTGGCCCGGGTGTCGAGGACGTCGATCGGGAAGGCAGCGAGTGCGGCCGGGTCGCTCGGGTCGATCTTCGCCACGGCCTCGACCTCGGCTGCAACGCGGGCCTTCTTGCGCCGGGACGAGTAGACGACGGCTCCGCCACCGGCCACGGCCAGTGCGCCGACGCCCGATCAGCAGTGGTGCCGACGAGCCGCCGCTGCCGCTCGAGGCGTACGCGTCGCCGAGTGCACCGGCTGCCGA
>NZ_BAOX01000550.1:0-1251 GCF_000813105.1 Rhodococcus sp. BS-15
CACCAAGCGAACGCCGTGGGCGACGCCACCGCGGCTCCCACGCCCTGAAGCGCGCGGGCCGCTACCAGCGTTGCCTCGTTGATCGCGAGCCCGCACAGCAGGGATGCGATGGTGAACAGTACGACGCCGGCCAGGAACATCTTCTTGCGACCGAAGGCGTCACCGAGTCTGCCGCCGAGGAGCATCAGCCGCCGAAGGCGAGGGCGTACGAGGTGAGCACCCAGTTGCGTCCGGCATCGGACAGACCCAGATCGGCCTGCAACGGTGCCAGAGCGAGGTTGGCGACCGTGCCGTCGAGCACCACCATCAACTGCAGGCCGCTCAGGACGATGATCGCCAACCCGAACGCTCGGGTCGTCACCGGGTACTTGACCTCGGTGCTGGAGGTATCGGACATCGATGATTCAGGCACGGGCGTTCACGTTACCGGCGTGTACAGAAAAACCGGCAACGGTTCCGATGACCACGATGGCCGGAGGCCTGATCTCCGCGTCCCGAACCGCATCGGCCACGGTGCTCAGCGTCGCGCGCACTTCGCGCTGGGTGCGCATGGTGCCTTCCTGAACGACGATCACCGGAGTGCCGGACGGCCGGCCACCCGCGATGAGAACGTCGGCGAACAGGCCGATGCGTTCGACGGCCATCAGCAACACGATGGTGCCCTTGAGCTTGGCCAGCGCGTTCCAGTCGACGAGCGAATCGGGATGGTCGGGTGCCACGTGGCCGCTGACGACGACGAACTCGTGGGTGACGGCGCGGTGCGTCACCGGGATCCCTGCGGACGAGGGCACCGAAATGGCGCTGGTGATACCGGGCACCACGGTGACCGGAATTCCCTCGGCGGCGAGCGCTTCGAGTTCCTCGTATCCCCTACCGAACACGTAGGGGTCGCCGCCCTTGAGCCGGACGACGAACTTGCCCGCCTTCGCGCCGTCGATCAACGCCTGGTTGATCGCCTCCTGCGCCATCGCGCGGCCGTACGGAATCTTCGAGCGTCGATGACCTCCACGTGCGGCCCCAGTTCGGCCAACAGCTCGGGCGGTGCGAGCCGATCGGCCACCACGATGTCGGCATAGGCGAGCAGCCTGCGCCCGCGGACGGTGATGAGGTCCGGATCGCCTGGTCCGCCGCCGACCAGCGCGACGCCCCGTCAACGGCGCATGTGCCGAATCGGCGACCACACCGGACTGCAGAGCTTCGATCACGCATTGCGGACCGCGGCCGATCGACGGTGCTCGCCGCCGGCGAGGA
>NZ_BAOX01000549.1:0-1281 GCF_000813105.1 Rhodococcus sp. BS-15
GCTTCGGCGTTGGCAGCGGCTGCCGTCGGCGGCGGCGTGGGGATGTGGTTGATCCGTCCGTCGCCCCCTCCGGCCGGGGCGCGCCACCGGTGTTGTAGTGAGCCGGGCCCGGCTGCCCTGAACCGTAGGACTGCAGTGGCGTCTGCGACGGCGCGGGTGCGCTCGGCGGTGGCGTCCAGAGGTTTGCAGGCCCTCCTGCGGCTGGGGCTACCGCCGGCGCTGCGGGAGCCATCATCTGCGGTGCGCCGCCGATCGCTCCACCTCCGGCTGTTGCCGCTGCGCCGGGCGCACTGTGCCCCGCCGGGGCATGACCGAATTCGTTCGCCGACAGGCCCGTGGCAGGGGACAGCGCTGCTCCGGCTGAAGTGTGCGTGACCGGTGCCGAGGCGTCGACGGGAGGAAACCCTGCGAGGTGTCGTGCGGTGTCGGCGGTACCGTCGATCGCTCCGTGTAGCCCCATGGCAACCTGGTCGACGGCTGCGCCCGCACCGTTCTGAAGCCGGGTGATCGGATCGACCGTTTCTGTGGGGTTCGCCGTAATCGGCGTCCCCGCAGGGTCGGCGGAGGTATCGGGTGCGGCGGGCGGGTCTGCGACGGGTGCGGGAGTCTCACTCGACTCGTCTGCCGCGTCGCCGCGGTCCTCCGCGTCGCCGGACTCGGAGCCGGCCGAGTCGGTGTCCGCGCCGGCATCGTCGGTATCGGACCTCGGCGGGTCGACGGTGGTGCTGTCTTCGGCGGTCTCCGGCGCCGGATCACCACCACTGGATTCACTCGACGAGGGGTCGTCGAGGTACTGATCGATGGCGTCGATCACCTGGCTCTTGAGTTCGGTGGCTGGTCCGTCCGCTGCGGCGGGGGCTGGTTCGCCTGCGTGGTCCCCTGCGAGTGCATCTCCGAGGAGGCCTGCGACGCCGGTGTCGCTTCCGGTCATGGCATTCGCAGTCTGATTCGCGAACTGTCCGATGGCGTTTCCAGCT
Source organism: Rhodococcus sp. BS-15 (assembly GCF_000813105.1). NCBI lineage: Bacteria > Bacillati > Actinomycetota > Actinomycetes > Mycobacteriales > Nocardiaceae > Rhodococcus > Rhodococcus sp. BS-15. The sequence continues at coordinate 978 of NZ_BAOX01000549.1, forward strand.
TCGGCGAGAGGGGCGGCGGCGGCCTGACCGAACGCGGCGGGGTTCATCTGCCCGTACCCGTTCATGCCACCGGCCTGAGGCATTCCACCGAAACCCTGACCGAATCCCTGCTGCGGGTAACCCTGCCCGAAAGCTTGTGCGCGTAGCCTGTTTGGCCGTACTGCCTGGTGCGGCCATACCGGGTGCCGGTTGGTTGGCGAGGCCCGAGAGCAGCCCCGCCCCGAATTGCGTGGCAGCCTGACCGGTCGCGTACCCCATGTCCTTGGCCTGGGTCGAGCCCGCCGCTGCGGCGGGCGCGGCCGGA
>NZ_BAOX01000548.1:0-1313 GCF_000813105.1 Rhodococcus sp. BS-15
CGAGTACCGCGTCGACCTCGGCCGGTGCGGCAGCGGTCAGCGCAGGCGAGGGACCCGTCTTCCACGGATCGGGATGACCGTGCAACGTCACGCGTGCCGACGGTGCCTGGTCACGCACGGCGGCAAGCACTTCCGCGCGAAGGTGATCGGCGTCGGCGTGACGGACCGCCACCACCGCATCGATCTCGTCGGCGTCCAACACGACGGTGATCGCCGCACCTGCAGGCAAAGTTCCGGCCGACAGGGCGTCGACGCCGTCGCGCAGCTTCTGCGTCACCTTCGCCGAGTCGACGCCCCGTTCGCTCCACGCGTCGAGCTCGCGCTGCGTGCAGCTGATCGATATCAGGGTGTCGCCGATTCCGGGGAACGCGCCGTCCGTCTTCTCGTGTGGTCCGACATGCGCGAAACCGAGCTGTCCGCAGGCCTCGACGGACACGCCGTGTACCTCGACGCCGCGTATCGCCTCGGCGGCGAGCGTCGCGCAGTACCGAACGATGTCGGGATGCCCTGGAGCGAGCGCATAGCGATAGACGTCTCCGAAACAGTCGACGACGGTCGCGTCGGGATGGGCGTGGCCGAGAATTGTGCTGTGTGTCAGCACGATCCAGGCGTTCACCAGAAATCCGGCGTCGATCAGGATGGCCGCCGCCTCGCCGAACGCGTCCTGGGCCCCGCCCCAGTCGGCCGTTTTCGCTGTGATCGCGTGGCCGGCCCAGGCCTCGGGACGCACCGGCCGGTACAGCGCGGCGTGATGGGCGTCGACCACCTTGTGCTGCGGGTGCAGCGGAGTTGCCGCCCTGGTGGAGTGATAGGTCGCGGCGAGCGAGATCTCACGCACCCCGAGCCTGCGGGCGCGCTCGACGAAGTGAGGATCACCGAGTACGTCCCAAGGATAGGCGTGCGCGACGATGCGGTCGACGGTCATAGGGGTCATCCTTCGATGGCTGATTTGTTCGATAGAGAGAACTGAGTTCACACATGGGAACACAATTCGAGCCCGGCTGTCCACGATTCGCCCGTCGCGCAGCAATAGGGAAGGCCCTCGGAGTCACCGAAACCCCACGGCCCCCGCACGTGACACGCGGTCGCAGGTGGATTCGTGACGGCGTCCGCGGAGTGGAACTGACCTGGAACGACACGTCCGCGTGGCTGCTGACGCCCCCGGAAGCAGAGCACCCACTGCCCGCGATCATGCTCATGCACGGCCACGACGGGGTGAAGTTCTACGGCAAGGAGAAGGTGGCCGACGGCCCCGACGGCATCGCGCCCGGCATCGCCGCACTGCGCGAGCACGGGTACGACGGCGGTGCGCC
>NZ_BAOX01000547.1:0-1321 GCF_000813105.1 Rhodococcus sp. BS-15
CTGGCTCGCGAGTGCGCCGAGGTCGCGTCGAACTCGCGATCGGCCACCTCGGCGATCGGTGACGTCGGTCCACGACGGGTCCAGGACGGGCAGGCACGGGCCCGGTTGCGTGGCGAGCCCGTGCAACACCGGACGCGCCCGGCGACGACGCTCGACGACAGTGGATCGGGCACGGACACCGGCGGCGGTGGGGCGATCGGTGATGATGGTCATCGGAACCTCGTCTTCGCTCGTTGGATCGATTGTTCGATCAGGCGTTCGATGGACGCTTGTTCGAAGTTCTATCACGAGCCTCCGACAATGTCTGCAGAAAACGCGACACGAGTCGAACAGATGTTTGATTCAACAGCTGATACACGCTAGATTCGTGTCAGAAACCACACGCCACACGAGTCGACACCATCAACTCCAGTCCGCGCAGACCTACCCCGCAGACCGGATCCAGGACACCAGCAGGAGGCCGACAGCATGAAGGACGAGACCTCGACGAGGTCGACCACGCGTTCCACGACGACCGGTTCCAAGACGACCGGAGCCAGGGCCACCGCACCGAAGGCCGCAGCGGGCAAGCCGGCCGCGGAACCGACATCCAAGGCCATGGAAGTCGGCACCGACATCAGTGCGGGTCTGACCGAGCGGCAGCGGAAGGTACTCGAGGTCATTCGCGCTTCGGTCACCGAGCGCGGTTACCCACCGAGCATTCGGGAGATCGGTGACGCGGTCGGTCTGACGTCGACCTCGTCCGTCGCTCACCAACTCCGCACCCTCGAGCGCAAGGGCTTCCTCCGGCGCGACGCCAACCGCCCCCCGCGCCGTCGATGTCCGCGGTCTCGACGAGGTGCAGGCCGATCAGGCTGCCGCGGCGGTCGACGGATCGCAGGCATCGGAGGATCAGGATCGATTGCCGACCCCGACGTTCGTGCCGGTGCTGGGCCGGATCGCTGCAGGCGGCCCGATTCTGGCCGAGGAGGCCGTCGAGGACGTGTTCCCGCTCCCCCGCGAGCTGGTCGGTCAGGGTTCGCTGTTCCTGCTCAAGGTGGTCGGTGAATCGATGATCGACGCGGCCATCTGCGACGGCGACTGGGTGGTGGTTCGTCAGCAGTCCGTGGCGGACAACGGTGACATCGTCGCTGCGATGATCGACGGGGAGGCCACCGTCAAGACGTTCAAGCGGTCCAAGGGCGAGGTGTGGCTGCTGCCGCACAATCCGCTGTTCGAGCCGATTCCGGGCAACAACGCCGCGATCCTCGGCAAGGTCGTCACCGTGATGCGCAAGCTGTAGGGATCGTCACCGTAGTGACATGCGAAGGGCCGCAGCACA
>NZ_BAOX01000546.1:0-1340 GCF_000813105.1 Rhodococcus sp. BS-15
ATCAAATTGAAACAGCCCGCCTGCTACGAATTACTGCTCACCTGCGTAGCCAGCTGTGGCCGTCGACACATAGGATGCGCACGATTGAGTGTGACAGTCAGTTGCATTTACCTCACTACCTGGAGGCCCACGTTGAGCAAGACTCTCGAAGCCACGATCGACATCGCCGCGAGCCCCGAGACCGTCTGGTCGATCGTCTCGGATCTGCAGCGCATGGGTGAGTGGAGCCCGCAGTGCAAGAAGATGAAGGTCTTCGGCGGCCCGGTCGGCAAGGGCACCAAGACGCTCAACGTCAATCGCAAGGGAATGCTCGTCTGGCCGACCACCTCCAAGGTCGTCACCTTCGAACCCAACCGTGAACTCGCGTTCCGCGTCGTCGAGAACAAGACGATCTGGTCGTACACCCTCACTCCGACCGCGACCGGAACGACCGTGGTCGAGAAGCGGGAAGCGCCGACGGGCACGTCGGCGGTGTCGTCGTTTCTGGTGCAACGCATCCTCGGTGGTACCGACGAATTCGACGTCGAGTTGATCGACGGCATGAACAAGACTCTGCGTCGAATCAAGACCGAGAGCGAAAAGTCGAGCAAGAAATAACTTTTCTCAGGAATGTTTCAGGTTCGTTTCCCACGGGCATCCGTCGTTTCGACAAGCAATAGACACGAACGGAAAGTTGGGGGCACCCTATGTTGGGACTCGGATTTATAGGCTGGATCATCATCGGCGGATTGGCCGGTTGGATCGGTAGCAAGATCATGAAGACGGATGCTCAGATGGGCATCATCCTGAACATCGTCGTCGGCATCATCGGCGGCCTCCTGGGCGGTTTCCTGCTCAGCACCTTCCTCGACGTCGAGGGCGGCGGGATCATCTTCAGCTTCATCACCTGCCTGCTCGGCGCGTGCATCCTGCTGTTCCTGGTCAAGCTCGTGACGGGACGCAGTCGCGTCTGATTTCACTCGCACCTCTCGGCTGCCGGGGCACCTCACGTACGCTGTGAAGGCCTCGGCAGTCGTGCGTCTACGCCTCGATTGCTTCGAGCACCACGACCTGCCAGCACCTGTCCGACGAAAAGTTAGAGGAGACCGTGGCACGCCGTCCCGCCCCGATTGATCAACCGCCCCGCACCGGAGTGGCTCACATCGTCGACTTGGTTCGTGAAACGGTTCCACCGCTACACCCCGCAGGCCTGCCGTTCGTCGGCGGTCCGCTCGCCGTCGCAGTTCTCGGCCGCCGCTCCAAGTGGGTCCGAAACGCCGGTCTCGTCGCCGCTGGAGCCTGCGCCACCTTCTTCCGCCACCCGTCACGAGTACCGCCGAATCGCCCCGCGTCGTCGTCGC
>NZ_BAOX01000545.1:0-1348 GCF_000813105.1 Rhodococcus sp. BS-15
TGGAGCCTGCAGGAACGACCGAGAGTGCGAAATCTGCATCGCGGTTCGACTCACCACCACCTCGCGTGCGAGGATCGTTGCGCTCAGTGGGAGCGCAGCGGCAAACGAATGAGTCGTTCGATTCGTCGGCCACTGGTGAAACCGCTGGCCGTTTATCCGCCGTGGTGTAATGGCAGCACCTCTGATTTTGGTTCAGATAGTTCAGGTTCGAGTCCTGGCGGCGGAGCGAGCAACATCATTCACGCATGCCGTCATTCGCGTTACCGCCTGAGGAGCTCAATGCCTGTGCAGACCGCCGTGGTCGTTCTCGCTGCGGGTGCAGGTACCCGAATGCGGTCGAAGACTCCGAAAGTTCTGCATCCCCTGGCCGGACGCACCATGCTCGCGCACGCCCTCCACGCGGCCGCCGACCTGGGCCCCGACCACCTGGTGACCGTCGTCGGACACGATCGTGAGCGAGTGACCGAGGCCGTCCAGGACCTTGCCGCCACCTTCGGTCGCACGATTCACACCGCCGTCCAGGATCGCCAGCTCGGCACCGGGCACGCCGTCCAGTGCGGCCTGGCTGCCCTCCCCGACGATTTCGAGGGCACGATCCTCGTCACCGCGGCCGACGTTCCCCTGCTGGACGGCCACACCCTCAAAGCTCTGCTCGACGAGCATCTGAGCGCCCCCCCGGCCCGCGGCCGCAACAGTGCTGACCTTTCTCCCCGACGATGCCAACGGCTACGGCCGCATCGTCCGCACCGACGACGGCGAGGTGGCCGAGATCGTCGAGCACGCCGACGCCACCCCCGCTCAGGTGCTGATCGGTGAGGTCAACTCCGGCGTCTACGCATTCGACGCCGTTGCTCTGCGTACCGCTCTGGGCAAACTCAGCACCGCCAACGCTCAGCACGAGCTGTATCTGACCGACGTCGTCAAGATCAGCAAGGCCGACGGCAAAGCCGTCTACGGCACCCAGCTCGCCGATCCCGATCTGGTGGTGGGCGTCAACGACCGCGTCCAGCTGGCGCACGTCACCTCCGTGTTGAACCGGCACATCGTCGAACGACACATGCGGGCCGGCGTCACCGTCGTGGATCCGTCGACCACCTGGATCGACATCGACGTCACCCTCGGCGCGGACGTCCGCATCGAACCCGGCGTCCAGCTGCACGGCAAGACCCACATCGCCGACGACGCGATCGTGGGGCCCGACTCGACGCTGCGTGACGTCGAGATCGGCGAGCGCGCGTCGGTCGTGCGCACCCACGCCGAGCAGGCCGTGATCGGACCCGATGCCACCGTCGGACCGTTCACCTACCTGCGACCCGGCACAGTGCTGGGCGAGGGCGGCAAACTCGGC
>NZ_BAOX01000544.1:0-1353 GCF_000813105.1 Rhodococcus sp. BS-15
CACCGACATCGGATCGCCGCGATCGTGACCGCCGCCGGTCAGCCGCCGCGTCCGCCTCGCCGCACCGCCGCTCCACGCACTCGAATAGGCCTGTGGTTCGGCAGGCCGCTCGCGTCCTTCCATCTCATCGTCACGATCGCAGTCCTGCTCACGGTGTTGGGCCTGGTGATGGTGCTGTCGGCGTCGTCCGCCGAATCCTTCGCAGCCGACGAGTCCGGGTACGCGCTCTTCACCCAGCAGCTGATCGGTGTCGCGCTGGGAGTCGTCGCGTTTTACGTCGCTCTCCGGCTGCCGGTTCGGTACCTCAGGAAGCTGTCGTTTCCGCTGTTCTTGGTCTCGATCACCATGCTGATGCTGGTGCTGATTCCCGGTATCGGTGCCGAACGCCAAGGCGCGCGCCGCTGGTTCGACTTCGGCGTCGTGTCCTTCCAGCCGTCCGAGCTCGCCAAGGTGGCACTGGTTCTGTGGGGCGCGCACCTGTTGGCCTCGCGTCGCAGCGAACACGGCAACATCAAGTCGTTGCTCATTCCGTTGCTGCCTGCGGGTCTGCTGATGTGCCTGCTCGTCGTCCTGCAGCCGAACCTGAGTACCGCCATCGCCCTCGGCATCATCCTGGTGGCGCTGCTGTGGTTCGCCGGCCTCAACGCCCGGTTGTTCGGTGCGGTGCTGATGACCGGGATGGCGCTGGCAACCGTGCTCGCGTTCACCGCCGGTTACCGGTCCAACCGCGTCAAGGCCTGGCTCAACCCGGGCGAGGACACCCAGGGTCTGTCGTACCAGTCCACCCAGGCGAAATACTCACTGGCCGACGGCGGAATGTTCGGTCGCGGGCTCGGGCAGAGCCGCGCGAAGTGGAGTTACCTGCCCAACGCGCACAACGACTTCATCTTCGCCATCATCGGCGAGGAACTCGGGATGATCGGCTGCCTGGCAGTCATCGGATTGTTCGGCCTCTTCGTCTACACCGGCCTGCGCATCGCCATGCGTTCGGTCGATCCGTTCCTGCGTCTGCTGACCGCAGGTGCCACGTGTTGGGTGTTCGGTCAGGCCATGATCAACATCGGCTACGTCGTCGGGCTGCTGCCGGTGACCGGTCTGCAGCTTCCGCTGGTGTCCTACGGTGGTACCTCGACTGCGATCACGCTGCTGATGTTCGGCATCATCGCGAGCGCCGCCCGGCACGAACCGGAGGCGATCGCAGCCCTGCACGCGGGGCAGGAGGGCCGAATCGCGCGAGCTCTGAAGCTGCCGCTGCCCGCCGTGTTCTCGCCCAAGCGAGCTGCGATGGCACGCTCGAAGTCCACTCGCCCCACGCTGGCGGCGCAGGATCGCAAGCGCCTCGAGTCCCGTAAG
>NZ_BAOX01000543.1:0-1366 GCF_000813105.1 Rhodococcus sp. BS-15
ACGTCAAGCCGGGTCGTGTGCTCTTCGAGCTGTCGTACCCCGACGAGACCATCGCGCGTGAGGCACTGACTCGCGCCATCCACAAGCTGCCCATCAAAGCACGCATCATCACCAGGGAGGCGACGGACTCCCCGTGCCCGATGCCCAGGTGGTCGACCGCGCCGGCTGGATCGCCGCGGCCGCGTCGTCGATGAAGCACCTGACCGGAGACGACGACGGTACGCCGCCGTCCGGTCTGCTCGGCGGAAAGCCGGCCGGACTGCAGGCGGGGGCGATGCTGGCATTTCTGTCCAGTGCCATTCTCGGCCAGTACGACCCGTTCACCGGCGAGAACGGAACCCTGCTTCTGGTCGCGCCCAACGTGATTGCCGTCGAGCGCGCGCTTCGTGTGTCGCCGAGCGATTTTCGGTTGTGGGTGTGCCTGCACGAGGTGACGCACCGAGTGCAGTTCTCCTCCGCTCCCTGGCTCGGCGGCTACATGCGCGAGAACGTAGGGGTGTTCTCCGACGGCACCGACGAGCCGCTCACCGATGTCGCCAACCGGCTGACCGGCGCACTGAAGGCCCGCAAGAATCCGAGCGGGTCGTCCAAGTCCGAGGACGCAGGCATCGTCGGACTCCTGCGCGCCACCCAACCGCAGCCCCAACGCGACGCCATCGACCGACTTCTGGTGCTGGGAACCCTGCTCGAGGGCCACGCCGACCACGTGATGGACGCCGTCGGACCGGCCGTCGTGCCGACCGTGACGCAGATCCGCAGTGCGTTCGATCAGCGCCGTCGGCGCAAGGTGAACCCACTGCAACGCGTCATCCGAGCACTGCTGGGCATGGACGCGAAGATGGCGCAGTACGTGCGCGGTAAGGCGTTCGTCGATCACGTCGTCGCCACGGTGGGGATGGAACGCTTCAACACGGTCTGGACCGGGCCCGACACCCTGCCGTTGCTGTCGGAGATCGAGGACCCCGACGCCTGGATCGCCCGAGTTCTGGGCTAGTGCTCTTCCCTGAAGGCCCCGCGCTGCTGGAGATCAGGCATGCGGTGCGTGGCTGGCTCGCGGTCCATCCCGGGCCGGTGGCCGTTGCATTGTCCGGTGGAGCGGACTCGTTGGCCTTGACCGCGGCAACCGTGGCCGAGGCTCCGAACGTGCTGGCATTGATCGTCGATCACGGTCTGCAGGCCGGCTCGGCGGAGGTGGCCTCGACCGCGGCGGCGCGAGCTCTCGAGTTCGGCGTCGAGGACGCACGTGTTCTGACGGTGCAGGTGAACGGTTCGGGAGGGATGGAAGCAGCCGCCCGCCGAGCCAGGGTACGACGCGCTGAACCGGGCCCGCGGCGACGCGTCGGTGCTGGTGGCGCACACCCTCGAC
>NZ_BAOX01000542.1:0-1400 GCF_000813105.1 Rhodococcus sp. BS-15
CCCCCCAAAAGTCCACCGAAGGTCACATTGAGTACCCCCGGGGGCCGGACGCTCAGGAGTTGCGTGGCACCAGACCGTGGATGTCCAGTGCGTCGTATACGTCTCGAGGGTCGGTTCCGAGGTCCCATCTGCCGAAGATGATCAGTCGGTCGTCGTCTTCGCCGGGTGGGCGGATGTCGAGTTCGAGCATCGGGACTCGTCGTCCCAGTCGTGGGTATTTCACGATTTTGACGCGGACGATGTCGCGGCGGCTGTAGGTGCGTATGCCGCTGAGGCGTTTCATCACCAGTGATCCGTCCTGGGTGATGGCCAGCCGGGGGCGTTGTACGGCGGCGAGTGCGGCGATGATCCACATTCCGACGGCTGCGAGCCCGACGAGGAAGGTTCCGGCCGCGTCGGTGGAGGAGAGTGCGGCACCGATTCCCAGTGCGATTCCGCCTGCGACCAGAGCCGCGACGGCGACGAGGGGCGTCGCCCAGTGCTGTTCGTACACACCCTGTGGATCGTTCGTAGACTTATCCACAGGGTTTATCCACATTGGGGATGAATGACATCGATGTAACTCGGTCGGCGCTCAGCGCCACCGCATGGTCATCACGAGTCCGACGACCATGAACCCGAAGCCGATCAGGAAGTTGTAGGCACCGAGGTTTCCGATGAAGGCGATGTCCTCGGAAGCGAGGTAGTAGACGATCAGCCACAGCAGCCCGACCACCATGAATCCCAGCATCAGCACCACGTACCAGACCGGTGACGGCCCGGCGTTGACCTTGACCGGCGTACGGTTCGCCGGGTTGATCGTGTAGTCGTTCTTCTTCCGTACCTTCGACTTCGGCATTGCTTCCTCTTCGCGTTCGTGACGGTCCGCGGCAACTGCGGCCGTACCTGTGGACAACTGACGATCGGAACCTGTGGATCGGCGGGTGCCGCTTATCCCCAGGCTATTGTGACCTCGAGGACCGTGACGGTCACCGACCCGGTTGCTGTACACGCTAACGCAGGTGAGCCCAGCACCGACCCACCGGACAAATTGTGAGCACCCGTGACACGACGATCGACTGCCCCCGCCGACACCCGCTGGTGGGTGCTCGCCGTCGCGGTGTGCGCTGTCGTCGGTCTGCTGCTCGGCACCACCAGGCATGTCTCGGACGGCAACGAGTTGCGCGGCGGGGATACCACCCGGCTCGCAGATCTGGTCGACGCGGCCCAACGCAGCAGTGATGATGCCCAGCGGAGCCGGGACACGCTCGAGAAACAGGTCGAGTCCATTCAGCAACGCACTGCGACAGGGGACACCGAGGTTGCCGACGCGTTGGTGCGTATCGATTCCCTGGCCGACGCGGCAGGACGTGACCCCGCTTCCGGCGGGGGCGTGACCGTCACGATGGCCGACGCCCCCC
>NZ_BAOX01000541.1:0-1425 GCF_000813105.1 Rhodococcus sp. BS-15
TCTCGCCGTCGCAGTGATCGGTGTCGTCGGTGCAGGCGATCTCGGCTCGGGGGTCGCCGTGGGTCTCGCGGCCACCGGATCGGTCGTCGGGGCGCTCGCTGCGGCGCGGTTCCGCCCGCGATCTCTCGGACCGGGCACCCCGAGCCGCACCGACAGTCCACTGAAAGACGTTGCTGCAGGCTTGAAATCGGGCGCACAGGCCGTCTGGCGCTCCGCCGGTGTCACGACCGCGATGCTCGGTATCGGCGCACACCGCATCGTGTTCGGCATCAACACCCTCATCATGGTGTTGATTCTTCGCGAGAGCGGAGCCGGCAGCACCCTTCCCGGCGGGCTCGCGGGTTTCGGTATCGCTGTCGGTGCCACAGCGGTCGGTATGTTCCTCGCCGCTCTGATCACGCCCTTCGCCGTTCCCAGGTTCGGTCGCACCCGCACCATCGTCGCCGCTCTCGTGCTCGCCATTGTGGCGCAGCTCGGTGCCGTCTCGGGCCTGACGCAGACCAGCTTGCTGATCGGAGCCTTCCTGTTGGGCATCGCCGGGCAGACCGTCAAACTCAGTGGTGACGCTGCCATGCAGATCGAGATCGACGACGCCCATCGTGGACGCGTCTTCGCGTTGCAGGACACCGTGTTCAACGTGGCGTTCGTCGCTGCCCTCGCCGCAGCGGCCTTCGCCGTCGGCCCCGATACGACCGATCTGAGCCAGGACCCCACCGCGCACATCCTGGTGTTCGTCGGGGCAGGTATCTACGCCCTCGGCTTGGCTGCAGCGGTGATCGCCACCAGGCGCGCAGGCCGCTGACGTGGTGTATCTTTCCGTATCGGACCGATAGGTTTCGTCGGAGAACACGGGGGCACCGCATGTACGGCCGCACGACGTCGCTCGGCTGCATACTCGCGGTTGCCGCAGGTACGGCCGTTCTTGCTGCGCCTCCGGCGTTCGCAGCCCCGCCGCCGCCGGTGAACTCCTGTGGCGAAACAGGATTCGACCCCAAGGACTACCCACCCGAGCCCATCGGGCCGGGCAATCCGCCGCAGCTGCCACCGTTGCCGGACCGCGTGGTGATCCCCGTGCCGTATCCGTCGATCGAACTCGTGCCGGTGCCCGATCCCGCCCCGAACAACACCCGCGTGCAGGCCGAACCGCTCACCGACCCGTGTACGGACCCATGCCCCGATCTCACCGACGACACCGATTCACCGACACCGGCAACAGGCTCTGCCGACCATCTGCCGTTCCCGCGCATCGAGATCGACCCGCAACCCGAGACCATCCCCATCCCGATCCCCGGGCCGGGCGGTACCCCTGGAACCCTGCCGCCCGCTCCCGCCGTCACCGCAGCAGAGCCCGGGCCGACGACGGTGCCGCCCGGGGCACCCGGCCGTCGGAAACGTCGAGGTCGTCTCGCAGCTGACCGGACCGGA
>NZ_BAOX01000540.1:0-1449 GCF_000813105.1 Rhodococcus sp. BS-15
TCCGCTCGATCCGGTGTCACCGGCGGCCGCAGGCGAGGGCACCATCGCGAATCCGAGCACGCAGTCACCGCAGCAGCAGACGCCGAGAAGCGCATCGCAGCCGAATCGACCGTCGGGCACGATCGACACCCGCGCCGCCACGCCGAATTCGAGCAATGGAGCTGGAAACACCGCGCTTGCTGAACAATTGGTTCCCATGAGCATCCCCTCGCTCGAAACACCTGCGGTCGAAGCCCCCGAGCCCACCGGCGAAGCATCGGGTGACGGCAGTGACCAGGCCTTCGCCTGCTCCACGCCGTCGGCCACCGAGCCGAAAGCGTCTCGACTCCTCCACCTTTCGGTTTCGTCACGGCACCGGCCGCGTCCTGATGTATCTGGCGCTGGCCGTCGCGGCGGCACAGTTGCTGTGGATTCAGGGATTCGATGCACCGAGGTTGTCGGCCGAGTCGGCGTCGCAACGCACCACCACTCTCGTCGATCCGGCGATGCGTGGATCCATCCTGGACCGCAACGGCAATCCGATCGCGTTCACGATGGAAGCCAAAGCGTTGACGTTCCAACCGGTTCGGGTTCGCAAGGAACTCGACGAGGCCCGGGCGAAGGACCCGACCGAGCCGGAGACCGAGCAGTACCTCGAGGACATCGCCGCCCGCATCCACAGCGACCTCGGCGACGTGATCAGCGAGAAGGATCTGCTCGCGAAGCTGAAGAGCAACGACGAATTCACCTACCTCGCCCGCGGAGTGGACGCCACCGTGGCGTCGAAGATCAGCAAGGATTTCAAGCAGGTCGGACTCGAGCGTCAGGACATCCGTGAGTACCCGGGCGGATCACTGGCCGGCAACATCGTCGGTGCCACCGGATGGGACGGACACGGTCTGCTCGGTCTGGAGGATTCGCTCGACGCCACCCTGGCCGGAACCGACGGTTCGCAGACCTACGACCGCGGATCCGACGGTGCCGTCATCCCCGGAAGCTGGCGGGACAAGCAGCCGGCGGTCAACGGTTCGAGCGTAGAACTGACCATCGATGCAGATCTGCAGTACTACGTGCAGCAGCAGGTGCAGTTGGCGAAAGACCTTTCGGGAGCGAAGAACGCCTCGGCGTACGTGCAGGATTCGCACACCGGCGAGGTGCTCGCCATGTCGAACGACAACACCTTCAACCCCGGCATCGGAGTCGGCAACAACGAGCGCACCAAGGAAATGGGCAATCTGCCCGTCACCACGCCGTTCGAGCCCGGTTCGGTGAACAAGATCATCACCGCGGCCGCAGCCATCGAGTACGGACTCACGACTCCTGACGAGGTACTTCAGGTGCCGGGCAGCATCTTCATGTCCGGCGTGTCGGTCAAGGATGCGTGGGACCACGGCGTCGCGCCGTACACGACGACCGGCGTGTTCGGTAAGTCGTCCAACGTCGGCACGCTGATGCTCGCGCAGCGCGTCG
>NZ_BAOX01000539.1:0-1451 GCF_000813105.1 Rhodococcus sp. BS-15
CACCGATGCCGCGCCCGCGGGTGTGTTGGCGGGTGGGGCGTTGCAGCGCGCGGCCGAGGGTGCCCGCAATCGCACCGACGCCCTGTTCGTCGTCATCACCGATGATCGGGGTCTGCGGTTGGCGCACCCCGATCCGACGGTGCTGGGCCAGCGGGTGAGTACCGATCCTTCGGGTGCGTTGGCGGGCAACGAGGTGGTCGAACAGGAGCGTGGCACGCTCGGCGACTCCGTACGTGCGAAAGTGCCTGTGCTGGCGCTCGGTTCGACCGACATGGTGATCGGTGAAGTGAGTGTCGGTATCTCGACCACGGCCGTGCGCACCGAGTTGGTGAAGGATCTGGTCAACGGCGGGTTGGTGACCGGTGCCGTGCTGTTGCTCGGGCTGGCCGGCTCGACCCTGTTGGCGCGCAGGTGGAAACGACTGACGCTGGGGCTCGAGCCGGAGGAGCTCGCCGAATTGGTCCGTGAACAGGAGGCAGTGCTGCACGGGATCGGTGAGGGTGTCGTCGCCATCGATCCCGACGGAGTCGTCACGGTCGTCAACGACGAGGCGCGTACGTTGCTCTCGATCGACGGCAAACCGGGAATGCGCATCGAGAACATCGGTCTGACCCCCAGATTGCTCGAGGTCATCCGATCTCCGACGGCCGAGCCGGTGCTGGCCGCCGTGGACGAGGTGGTCGTCATCGCCTCCGCCCGAAAAGTGCTGCGCGACAATCGCAATCTGGGTACGGTGCTGACCGTGCGAGACCGGACCGACGTGGAGACACTGACGCGTCAGCTCGACGCGGTGCAGTCGATGTCTGCCGTGCTGCGCGCCCAACGCCACGAGTTCGCAAACCGAATGCATCTGGTCAGTGGACTGCTGCACGAGGGCCACCCCGATCGAGCGTCGCAGTACATCGACGAAATACTCGGTGTCGGGCCGAGATCGGAAACCGTCGAGGGTATCGATGCCGTGTCCGACGCTACCTACGGTCGTTCCTGACCGCGAAAGCCGCGCACGCCCGCGAGAGCAGCGTCCGAATGGTGTTGGGCGAGAACACCTGGGTCGGGGGAGAGGTAGCCGTTCCGGTCGACGTGACGACTGTGCTGGGCAATCTGGTCGACAACGCGATCGATGCCGCCAGGCTGGGAGTCAGGCGGCCGGCCGAGGTGGAAGTGGAACTGGTGCAGGACGGTTCGACCCTGCACATCGTGGTCGTCGATTCCGGCGACGGGGTGGACCTGGAAGTCGATCAGGTGTTCGTGGAGGGAGTCTCGACCAAGTCGACGGCGGAATCCCCGGGCGGCCGAGGAGTGGGGTTGGCGCTGAGCCGGCAGATCGCGCGCACCCGCGGCGGCGACGTGACGCTGGCCGATGCCGGCGGGCAGATCACCGAAGAGAATCAACGAGGAGGCGCCAGTGTTCATCGCGTCGATACCGGATGCACTACTGACCGAGAGGTGAC
>NZ_BAOX01000538.1:0-1457 GCF_000813105.1 Rhodococcus sp. BS-15
GCCGAGTCGGCCGACTCGGCGACGCCCGAACTGCCCGCGCTCGAACCCGACGCCACTGTGCCTGAAACGTCGGCACCCGGCACGTCATCTGAAACAACGACACCCGAAACCACGACACCCGAGGCGGGCGATCATTCGTCGGCCGCCCCGCAATCCCCTACCGGCACAACAGGGTCGAGCAACGGAAAGTATCGTGCGCCGACAACAGGAACGTTGACCTCGACCTTCGGCGACGGCCGCGCCCATCAAGGAATCGACATCGCCAACTCCACCGGTACACCGATCGTCGCCGTTGCGGACGGCGAGGTGATCAGCGCGGGACCGGCCCAGGGCTTCGGACTCTGGGTGCGTATACGCCACGATGACGGCACCGTAACGACCTACGGGCACAACAACGACAACCTCGTGACCGTAGGTCAACGCGTCACTGCTGGTGAAGAAATTGCGACGGTAGGAAACCGGGGTATCTCCACCGGTCCACATCTGCACTTCGAGGTCGACACACCCGCCGGCAACAAGGTCGACCCCAGACTTTGGCTCGCGGAACGCGGAGCCACCATCACCGGTTCGGATCGTGACTCGTAGTCGAGCCTCGACCGCACGGCCCGCCGATGGGAACGAATTCCGCACTGTTGCACTGACTTCGGATGCGTCTCTGCGGTCTCGTTTTCACCATCAGACCTGAACCCTCGGTGCCTCGACATGTTCAGCGGGCGCGCAGTACGATCGCCCGCATTCCGGTAAGTTCGCCGTACCTACTGCGAGCCCGAGAGGTGAAACGGGGGCCTACGACCGAACAGCCGCGTCGGACAGCGCGACACCCCGAGAGGCGAGCCACTCCTGAGGATCGACCTTGCTCCCCGCCGCGTCGACGACCTCGAAATGCAGGTGAGGCCCGGTCGATTGGCCACGATTGCCGACGGTGGCGATCTGCTCACCGGCTTGTACTCGTTGCCCCACGGTCACCAAGGTTTGATCGATGTGCCCGTAGACCGTTGTCGTTCCATCGTCATGTTGAAGACGTACCCAGAGGCCGAATCCGTCTGCAGGACCGGAGTCGAGCACGGTAGCGTCGGCTGCCGCGTAGACGGGAGTTCCGATAGCGTTGGCGATGTCGAGCCGGTGTGCGTAGTCCCCCATCGTGGACCGAAATCCGAGGTCAGGGTCCCGGCGACCGGACGAACGACGAGTGGTCGCAGCGCCGCTGCATCACGCGCAGCGCTCTCCTCTGCCCTTCGTTGCCCCTTCGCCAACTGCTCGATCGCATCGTTGATATTGGAGATCTCCGGTATGGCGAGGATCTGAGGCAAGTATTCGGCCACCGTCCTGCATCGGTGTCGCTTCGTGCACGGGGACTGCCTGCGCCTGGGCGGGACTCGCATATTGGGCACCCGCCGTGACCAGAGCGCCCGCTGCCACCGCAATACCGACAGCGACACTGCCGCGGCGCTCGGTGG
>NZ_BAOX01000537.1:0-1461 GCF_000813105.1 Rhodococcus sp. BS-15
GTCACATCGAGTGGACTTGGGGCCGGCCGGGGACACGAAAAAGGACGCCCACCGAAGTGGACGTCCTTTCACTTGTGGAGCCTAGGAGATTCGAACTCCTGACATCTGCCTTGCAAAGGCAGCGCTCTACCAACTGAGCTAAGGCCCCGGGTGTTGCCGGTAATCGTAGACGAACCTTACACGTCCACTCCGATCGATTGTCACACGGTGGGGATGCTGTGCCAGACGCCGTCTGCGCTGCGCTGCGAGCGCACCTTCGATAGTGTCAGCACTGCGATCACCGCCGATGCGACCAGAAGAAGGATTTTCACGTCCTGCCTCTTTTCGTTCGTTCGGTGTGGGCCTAGGAGGACTTGAACCTCCGACCTCTTCCTTATCAGGGAAGCGCTCTAACCGCCTGAGCTATAGGCCCTCATCACTACTTCGGACCGAAGAAAACCTCTCCTCGAACCGAGGGATGAGATTACCGTATCGGGCCGCTGTCTTCCAAAACGGCCCGATACGGCCCTCGATGGTGCAGGTCAGTCGCGGTCTGCCAGTGTCACTTCGACGCCACCGACCAGGTCCGACGACAGGTTGTAGATGAAGGCACCAATGGTCGTCAGAGCGGTGAACAGTACGACATTGATCACACCGATCACGGCCGCGTAGCCGAATACCTGCCCGGCACTGACCAGTCCGCCGCCGCCGGATTCGTTGACGATCTCGGTGAACGCACTGTTGAGCCGTTCCCAGACGCCCATGCCGTCGAGCACGGCGTACAGCAGGCCGACCGACACCATCCACACGAAGAACAGTGACACGGCGATCACGAGGGCGATCTTGAGCGTCGACCACGGATCGATCTTGCGGATCTGGATGGTCGCCCGCAGCGGATCGCCGTCCGCACTGGGTACAGCCGTGATGGCCGCGGGGGCCGCACGCTCGGACAGGGACGGCTCCGGGTGCCTTACGGCAGACAGGTCCGGCATGTCCTTCGCCAGATCCTTGCGTTCGATGTGCCGTGTCGGTCCGTCGATGCCCGCAGCCTTGGACCTGGCGGCTTCTCGCCGTTCGGTCTTGTCCTCGGTCGATTCGCGCTGGGTCGGCTCGGCGGCCGTCCGAGCGGACCGATCGAACTCACCGTTCGGAGGCAGCGCAGCTCCGCGTCCGGACAGGTTGGTCTGCGGCTGATTCTGCGGCTGCTGCCGGTCGTCCGTTCCCTGCGGTGCGGGCCGCTGACCGGCACCACGCTGCCAAGGCGGCGTTCCTGAGCCACCTTGCGGACCGTCGTTCTGTTGGGCCGGCATCGCCTGCGTCGCTGCCGGACCGGCCTGATCCTGACCCCGTGCGGGCTCGGACGTACGAGACGCTTCACCGGCGGCCGTCGACTCGGCTGATACCTCCGGAGTGCGCACGGTCTCGTCGGGTGCTGCAGGCTGCGAGGCAGCTGGCTGCGGGGCTGCCTGCCGTGGAGGTTGA
>NZ_BAOX01000536.1:0-1477 GCF_000813105.1 Rhodococcus sp. BS-15
ATCGCGGTTCGGGGCGGGCGACGCCGTCGACGCGGCGCTGCACCCGGCGTCGATTCTCGCGTTCGTCGGACTCGTCGCGGAATCCCACGTGCGCAGCGTCGTGGCTCACTGTCGTGGAAGGCGCGCCCGATGCCCGCGCCGCACACCTGACCCGTCTCACACTCGCGCGGCCGCAAGCCCCAGGTTGCTGAGCACCTCACGCGTCGCGCGCGCGAAGTTCAAGGTGATGAAGTGCAATCCGGGCGCACCCTCGGAGATCAAGCGCTCACCGATGTTCGTCGCGAGTTCGATGCCCACCTCTCGAACGGCGGCACGGTCCTCTTCGGGACCGGATCCCGCTGCGCGCGTGAACTTCTCGTCCAGGTGCGACGGGAGCGTCGTACCCGAGAGCTCGAGCATCCGGCGAACCGACCGAAGCGAGGTGATGGGCATGATCTCGGGAATGATCGGCTTGGCACCCTGCTCGGCGTCGAACGCACACACGCGATCCCGTAGGCGCAGGTAGTCGTCCACATCGAAGAACATCTGGGTGATCGAGTACTCCGCCCCCGCCCGCAACTTGCCGACCAGGCATCGGGTGTCCTGCTCGAGGTCGGCGGCGCGGTGGTGTCCTTCGGGGAACGACGCCACGCCGACGTGAAAGTCGCCGAGATCGCGCACCAGCCGGACGAGCTCCTCCGCGTACTCGACGCCGTCCGGATGCTTCTCCCAGTCACCGAGCGGATCTCCGGGGGGATCTCCGCGCAGCACGAGAATGTTGGTGATGCCGCGGTCCGCGTACGACCCGACCATGGATCGGAGTTCGTCCACACTGTGCGAGACGGCAGTGAGATGCGCCACAGGAAGAAGGGTGGTCTCCTCGGCGATCTGCCCGGTGACGCGCACCGTCCGATCGCGGGTGGAGCCGCCCGCGCCGTAGGTCATCGACACGAATGCGGGTTGAAGTTGTTCGAACTCACGAACCGCCCGCCACAGCCTGGCCTCGGCGGCCGCGTCTCGTGGAGGCGAGAACTCCACCGAGAACGGGATCCTGGCCTCGGGTTCTGTCCGTAGCCGGTCGACGATGGACGGCGTTCTCGTCACGAATCCTCGACTCGACCGCCCCCTGACGGATTCTTCGCTCACCCGAAGATCATAGGTTGCGCCCCACCGAAGCCCGTCGGGCCTCCCTGACGAAAGATGTTCGCTGGACGTCGGTCCAGGGTTTCCACGGCTATTACTGTGGGAATCGTCAGTCCACGCAATCCACAGCAACCTTGGAGGATCGTCCTGTCCGGAGACTTTTCTTCGCCCGTAGTCGACACCCCCGCCGCCGCGAACGACCCGAAGGCGATGCGCACGGCGGTCGACGCGACGCTCGCCGAGTTCTTCGCCTCACGCAGAGAGGTCGTCGACACCGTCGGCGGCGGCTATCCCGCCGCGGTGGCCGACCTCGAGGCGTTCGTGCTTCGCCGGCGGCAAGCGCATGCGTCCCCGC
>NZ_BAOX01000535.1:0-1481 GCF_000813105.1 Rhodococcus sp. BS-15
TAGCCCGGCGGTGGCGAACACCGACAGCACGAATCCGACATCCACCGCCAGCCTCGGCCACCACCCGAGCAGCCCCAACACCGCGCCGCACAGTGCCGGTACCGCTTGCCTGCGCCTGCCGGTGACGAACGCCACCAAGCCGATCGACCCCATCAATGCCGCCCGCAGCACACTCGGCGACGGCCGGGCCACGATCACGAACGCCACGAGTACGACGAACGCCACCGCGACCGTAGCGCGAGGTCCGACCCCGACACCTCGCAACACCAACAGAACCGCACCGATCAGAATCGAGAAGTTCGCACCGGAGACAGCCGTCAAGTGCGTGAGGCCGGCCGCCCGAAAATTGTCCGATACCGTCTCGTCCAGCCGCGACACATCTCCGACCACGAGACCGGGCAGCAGACCCGCACGATCCGGTGGCATCGAATTCTGCGCCACGGCAGCCAAATTCGACCGGAATGTACCGGCTGCCGCAGAGATCGTCCCGGGCTCGTTCACGGTGACCGGCGGACCCGAAGTGCGGATCACGGCCACGGTCATGTCCGGTCTGATCGGCTCACCGAGCCTGCCCCGCACGGTGACCACCTGGCCCGGCAGCAATGCCGACCAACTCGACTGCGGTGCGATGATCGACACCCGTCCACCGACGTGCCATGCCTCGCCGCCCACGTCGACTCGCGTCATCTCGGCCTTCACCATCACCGTCGCGGGCCCGGGAGCGGTCAGCCGTCGCGGGTCCTCCTCCAGCTGCACCGACGCCGTGATCCAGGCTCGGTTCTCTGCCGCCGCAGCCACGGGATGCTCGGCCAGCGAGCGCATCTGAATCCAGATCGATCCCCCGAAGCACAGCGCCAGCACGATCACCGCGGCCGCACCGGACCGACTCGAACTCGGCCGACCGCGCCGAACAGACATTCCGTGCAGTGCCACTGCGACGAGCAGCACCACCGCAACGGCCGACGCGGTAGCAGCCAGGGCAGCACCGGGGCCTCCGAGAATTCCGATCGCGGTGATCGACCAGCACACCGCAGCGGCCGGAACCAGGCGCACGTCGAACGGCAGGCGATCCTCGGTCTGCGGCGCGCCGGTGGATGCGGCATCGGTGGTCATCCGACGTGCACCAGGTCGCGGATCTTCGCCAGTCTGCCGGGCCCGATGCCGTCCACCTCGGACAGCTGATCCACGGTTGCGAAACGGCCGTTGGTCTCTCGCCAACTCACGATCGAGGTCGCGGTGACCGGCCCGACCCCGGGCAACGCGTCCAGCTCTGCGACGGTCGCGGCGTTGAGGTCCACCGTCCCGCCGGTGGTGGAACCTCCGACCCCGGCCGGTACGCCGCCGCTACCGTCTGCCGATGTGCCGATCCCGGATGTCGTACTGCTGACCGGTGGAGCGGCCTCGGGCGGCACGACGCCGACGACGATCTGATCGCCGTCGGCGACTCGCGCGGCCATGTTGAGCGCCAGCAAGTCGGCACC
>NZ_BAOX01000534.1:0-1486 GCF_000813105.1 Rhodococcus sp. BS-15
GGGTCGGGCGTAGCCGTGCTGCGACCCGCAAGGACCGAGCCGCGTCCAGCCGCAAGCGTCGCGGTTGGCTGGTGGCTGCAGTGCTCGGGCTCGTACTGCTTGTGGCCGTGGCGGGCGGAGGGTATTTCGCGGTGAACAAGTTCGGCAATCGCACGACACCGAACGCGGACTTCGCCGCAGGCTCCCCGGGGGACGGCGTGGTGATTCAGGTTCATCCCAACGACACCGCACAGCAGATCGGTACCCAGGCAGCGGACAAGGGTGTCGTGGCCAGCTCGGGTGCGTTCCTCGAGGCAGCCCTCCTGAACAACGCCATCACTTCGGTTCAACCCGGCTTCTATCTGCTCGCCAGCAACGTGCCTGCATCGCAGGCCGTGACCGAACTCGTGGACCCCGCGTCCCGGGTGGGCAACATGGTGATCTCGGAGGGCCGACAGCTTCACGATGCGCGCGACGTGAACACCGATGCCGTCAAGAAGGGCATCTACACCCTGATCTCCGAGGCCAGCTGCGTGGACCGAACCGGCAGTGGAACCCCAACCTGCGTGAGCTACGACGATCTCAACGTGGCAGGAGCCGTGGACGACCCGGCTGCCTTGGGCGTCCCGGACTGGGCCACCGATCGCGTCGAGGGAGTCCCGGATCGCGATCGGCAGCTCGAAGGCCTGATCGCCGCGGGAACCTGGGATTTCGACCCCAGCGCGACTCCGACCGACATTCTGAAGCAGTTGGTGTCCGAGAGTGCGACTCGCTACGAGGACACCGGAATCCTCACCGCCGGTGCCAACTCCGGGCTGACTCCGTACGACACCCTCGTCGCCGCCTCGCTCGTCGAACGTGAGTCCCTGCCCCAGGACTTCAGCAAAGTGGCCCGGGTGATCCTCAACCGCCTCGCGGTGCCGCAGAAGCTCGAGTTCGACTCGACCGTCAACTACTCGCTCGACACGACCGAGGTGGCCACCACCGACGCGACCGAGCCCGCGTCACCCCGTGGAACACCTATGCCAGCGAGGGGCTGCCCGCAACCCCGATCTCCTCGCCGAGTATCGGTGCGGTGCAGGCGGTCGAGATGCCTGCCGACGGCGACTGGTTGTACTTCGTGACCATCAACCAGGCGGGCGAAACTCTGTTCACCCGCAGCTACGAGGAACATCTGGCGAACATCACCAGGGTCGAGGATGGCTTCCTCGACAGCGGTCGCTGACATGCGCGCCGCCGTGTTGGGCAGCCCCGTCGAACATTCGAAGTCGCCGGTGCTGCACTGTGCTGCGTATCGCGCGCTCGGTCTCGCCGACTGGACCTACGAGCGCATCGACTGCACCGGTGAGCAGTTGCCCGGTCTGCTCGACGGTTTCGGTCCCGAATGGGTCGGTGTGTCGGTCACCATGCCGGGCAAGGTTGCAGCGCTGGCGTACGCGACCGAGCGCACCGCGCGGGCAGTTCTGGCCGGCTCGGCGAACACCCTCGTGCGCACCACGTCGGGCTG
>NZ_BAOX01000533.1:0-1510 GCF_000813105.1 Rhodococcus sp. BS-15
CCCCCCGGTGAGCAACATTTCAGAACGTGCGTTCGAACCAGGTGGAGAGTAACCCGGGCCACCGACAAGAACGGAAATGTACTTCGAGAGGGCCTACGCGTCTGGTCAGGGGCGGTGGTCGGCCGGGTCGGTGCCCTCGTTCCACCGTTGCGCCCATTGCCAGAGTGGTTCGAGTGCCGGCCCCAACTCATCGCCGAGTTCTGTCAGGCAATAGGAGCCGTCGGAGTCCTTGATCAGTACGCGCGCGTCGACGAGGGTGCGCAGTCGCGTGGCGAGCACGCTGGAAGAGATGTCGTCGGTGCGTCGCCTGAGTTCGAGAAAGCCGAGCGGGCCGCTCCGCAGCTCCCAGAGAATGCGCATGTTCCATCGCTGTCCCAGGAGATCGAGTACAGCATCATCGATTGGCGAGGTGCGTTTGCCATTTCCATCGCGCTCGATCATAGTGGTTCGAAAATCGAAGTAGTTCGAAAATCGAAGCGGAAGGTATCAATGGAGCATCGCGCGTCAGGAAAATCTGTGCTGATCACGGGTGCGTCCCGGGGCATCGGAGCGGAAACGGCGGTGCAACTGGGTGCCGAAGGCGCTGCAGTGGCGGTGAACTTCCGAGAGAAGAAGCGCAGAGCCGATGCTGTTGTGCGCTCGATCAAGGAAAGCGGAGGACGCGCACTCTCCGTCGGTGCCGACGTCACCGACCCCGAAGCAGTCGACGCGATGCTGAACGCCGTCGCAGCCGAATTCGGCGCAATCGACGTTCTGGTTCTCAATGCTTCTGGTGGGCTCGAGCTCGGTGCAGATCCCGGCTACGCATGAGCATCAATCGCGACGCGCAGGTGGCGATGGCTCGAGCGGCCGCCGACCGCATGAAACCAGGCTCACGAATCGTCTTTCTCACCAGTCATCAGGCGCATTTCTACGGCAGGAAGCCCGTACCCGTCGAGTACGAGCCCATTGCTGCGAGCAAGCGAGCAGGCGAGGATGCCCTGCGCGACATGATTCCCGAATTGAATTCTCGGGGAATCGACTTCGTCGTCGTGTCCGGTGACATGATCGAGGGCACCATCGTGGTCACTCTGCTGGAGCGACGAAACCCCGATGCGGTGGCCGCCCGCGCCGCGCACGGTGCGCTCCCGACCGTTGCCGAGTTCGCTGCGGCCGTGGCGGCTGCAGTGGTCACGCCGATCGAGAGGTCCGGTCATACCGTGTATGTAGGTGGAGCCGATTACCTCGACGAGTTCGTGTCGGGGTAATCGGCTCCGTTCGACTGGATTGGTGCTGTGCAACCGGGCAATCAGCTACCGAGGACGCAGAATTGGCCGCTCGTGAGGTTCAGTGCCAGTGACAGGGGGCCGACGCAATCGACGCCCTGAGCCTCCGAGGTAGCGCCGGATCCCCACCCGGCGACGGCGAGAGTCGTCTGTCCGGCATCGGCCCACGAGTGAGCGATTCCGCCGCCGAGTGCCAGTGCGTAGGCCGTCCCTGCATTCTTGCTTGCTCCGAGGGCGACGCCGTA
>NZ_BAOX01000532.1:0-1523 GCF_000813105.1 Rhodococcus sp. BS-15
GTCGCGGCCGTGGTACCCGCGCCGCCGTGGTGGACCGCAGCCAGGCAGTGCGGCAGAATGCTCGCATGATCGACGGACTCGACGATCATGATGTTCGAGTTCGACTGGGCGGCAGCAGGATCGGCACCGGCAAGGTCGCTCCAGCCGGCACAGACGAGAGCGCGAACGCCCAGTCGTCCGGTCACGTTCTCGATCATGCGCAGCAGCGCCGTGGGATCGGGCACGGGCATGCTGCCGAATCCGAAGTACACCGGCGCGGAGCCCGCCTGCAGCCATTGTTCGAGCGCGGGATCGGCGTCGACGCGAACGCTGCTGAGCCCCAGGAATCCGACGAACGGCCGTTGCGGGCCCCACTGTTCGGCGAGCCCGGGGAACAGTGCCGACTCGTAGGCCTGAATCTCCACTGCGCCGTAGCGATCGGATCGAACGGGCAGTGAATTCCTCGTCGGTGCCAGGCCGAGAGACACCCGCTGCGCGTTCTCGCGAGCCTTCATGGACTTCCAGCGCATCGACTCCGCCAGCGCCCACATCGATCGGTTGACGTATCCGGGCAACGCGACGCCCGGGGTCACGGGCACCACGTCGTTGCGTCGAAGCGGGCAATAATGGAGTGCCACAAAGGCATTGCCCGCCGACTCCGCCATGTTGAACGCCATCTCCTGCCCCAGTGAACCGGTGACGATCGCGTCGCAACCCCGGGCCATTCGTTCGAGTTCGGCGGTCATCCGATCCCAGCCGTGATTGGCCAGTTCCGCGAGTGCCGCCATCCTGGTTCGCGGGTTGCGCGACTTGATGCGCACCCTGATCAACTCCGACTCCAACAGCCGCTGGGTGTCGGGCCCGAACGAGACCACGCTGACGCGTTCGGACTCAGCCGTTTTCGCGCGAGCGAACTCCATCAGGTTGGGTGGTGCGCCGAACACCACGTCGTGTCCGCGATTCGCGAGCTCTACGCCGAGTGCAAGACCGGGCGTCACGTCACCGCGACTGCCGTTGAATGGCATCACGAACTTCATAGGGTCACTCGCAGTCGCGTCGGCATGGAAAACGTCCTCAATCTATCAGTCCCGCCCGCCGCGGGTCGGTTCGGAAAACATATGGCGGGAAACACATTTGCGGCCCACCTGCGTCCGCACTCGCGCAGCGATAGTCTCGCGTAGTGGAAAGACTGACGTACGACGACGACCTGTTCCTCCGCATGGAATGCGTTCTCGGGGTACCCGTGGTGAACCAGATCGTCTGGCGGTTCGACCGCGCCGTCGCACCGGACGCGCTCCGATCGATGTGGCGAATGCTCGCCTCGGGCCCCATCGATCGAACCGTTCGGCGGGCCCGGGTGCCCGGAGCCCGTGACAGCTGGACTGCAGCGCGTCGATCCGCCGATCCCGTGGTCGTCGGATCACCGATCGCCCGCGCGGCGGTCGACAGGTGGATCGAGGACGAGGCCGCGGTGTCGTTGGACCCGATCGGGGGACCGGCGTGGCGATTGTCGGCCACCTCGGTGGACGACGGCGGCACGGTCG
>NZ_BAOX01000531.1:0-1525 GCF_000813105.1 Rhodococcus sp. BS-15
TGGCTCCGGTGCGTGGTCCGCGGTCTGTGGTGGGTGTGGTGTTGCCGGAGTTGTTGGCTGGTGCTGTGGGTGTTGCTGGTGTCGGTGGTGTTGCGGTGGTGTCGGGTTCGCGGGTTGTTTCGTATGGTGAGTTGGATGCGGCGTCGTCGCGGTTGGCGCGGATGTTGATGTCGTGTGGGGTGGGTCCGGGGTCGTTCGTGGCGTTGGCGTTGGCGCGGTCGGTGGAGTCTGTGGTGGCGGTGTGGGCGGTGGCGAAGGCCGGTGGTGCGTTCTTGCCGGTGGATCCGAATTATCCGGTGGATCGGATCGAGCACATGTTGGTCGATTCGGGTGCTGTGGTGGGTGTGACGTTGGGTGCGGATGTGGGTGCGCTCTCGGGTGTGGGTGGGGTGTCGTGGGTGGTGCTCGATGATGCCGATGTGGTGGCGGATCTGGCGTTTCGGTCGTCTGCTCCGGTGTTGGATGCCGAGCGTTCGGGTGTGTTGCGGCTCGATGATGCGGCGTATCTGATTTACACGTCGGGTTCGACGGGTGTGCCCAAGGGTGTGGTGGTCACTCATCGTGGTGTGGGGAACTTGGCTACCGAGGAGCGGGTTCGGTTCGGTGTGGGGCCGTCGTCGCGGGTGTTGGCGTTTGCCTCGCCGAGTTTCGATGCCTCGATTCTCGAGTTCGTGTTGGCGTTTTCGGGTGGGGCGACGATGGTGATTGCGCCGCCGTTGGTGTTCGGTGGGGTGGAGTTGGCGTCGTTGCTGGCCGCCGAGCGGGTCTCTCATGCGTTCGTCACGCCTGCGGCGTTGGCGTCGGTGGATCCGGTGGGGTTGGAGTCGGTCGAGGTGGTGGTGACCGGTGGTGATGTGTGTGCGCCGGAGTTGGTGGCGCGGTGGGCGCCGGGTCGGCGGATGTTCAATGCGTACGGTCCGACGGAGGCGACGATTTTCTCGTCGATTTCGTCGGCGTTGGTGGTGGGGGAGTCGGTCGATATCGGTTCGCCGACGATCGGTTTCGCGGAGGTGGTGTTGGATTCGCGGTTGAATCCGGTGCCGGTGGGTGTGGTGGGTGAGTTGTATCTGGCGGGTCCGGCGTTGTCTCGTGGGTATCACGCGCGGTTGGGTTTGACGGCGGAGCGGTTCGTGGCCAATCCGTTCGGTGGTGCGGGTTCGCGGATGTATCGCACCGGTGATGTGGTGCGGTGGAATGCTTCGGGTGCGTTGGAGTATGTGGGGCGTAGCGATTTTCAGGTGAAGGTGCGTGGTTTCCGGATCGAGTTGGGTGAGATCGATTCGGTGTTGGCGGCGGTGTCGGGTGTCGATTTCGTGGTCACCATCGGTCGTGAGTCTGCTGCCGGGTCGACGGTGTTGGTCTCGTATGTGTTGCCGGTGGCCGGTGCCGCGGTCGAGGCGGATGCGTTGCGCGAGCATGCCGGTTCGGTGTTGCCTGCGCACATGGTGCCGTCGGCGTTCGTGATGTTGGAGTCGATTCCTCTCACTCCGGCAGGCAAACTCGACCGAAACGCACTCCCCGAACC
>NZ_BAOX01000530.1:0-1530 GCF_000813105.1 Rhodococcus sp. BS-15
CTGAGCCCGCTGCGGATCCATCCCCGGCGGCACCCGTAAATTCAGCCGTGCCGACGCACGAGGCGAGATCGCAGCAGCCGAACCCACGACCGGTGGGCAGTCGATCCCCAGAATCGTCAGAGCAGGCCGCGCCCACACCGCCCTCGGCCACCGACGCCCGAACCCGCCAGCCCGACGCCATCGAGCACGCCGGCATCGGCACGGAACTGCTCGGCGTCGTACTCGACCCCGTCCCAGGCCTGCGTTCCGTCCAGGCCGTCGACCACGGTGTCGCCCTGCTCGTTGCGCAACGTGGAGAGCACCTGCACCAACGCGGCGAGAGCATCCGGCGCGGGCCCACCGTACATGCCCGAGTGCACTTCTCCGGCAAGGGTTTCCACATGCACCACCACGTTCGCGATACCGCGGAGCGTGGTGGTGACCGTCGGCAAGCCGACCTTCGCGTTGCCGGTGTCTGCAATGACCACCATGTCTGCGAAGAACAGTTCGGGGCGCTGCTCGACAAGCGCTTCCAACCCGCCGGTGCCCATCTCTTCCGAACCCTCGCAGACGATGCGCACGCCGACGTCGAGCGACTCCCCCAGCGCCCGTAGCGCCAGCAGATGCATGATCACGTTGCCCTTGCAGTCCGCCGAACCCCGTCCGTACCAACGGCCGTCCCGTTCGGTCAGCTCGAAAGGTTCACTGTCCCAGAGTGTTCGGTCACCGGGAGGTTGAACGTCGTAGTGCGAGTACAGCAGAACGGTCGGCGCTCCCGCGCGAGCCGGCCGCGAACCGACCACCGCCAGTGAACCGTCGACCGTCTCGATCAGTTGGACGTCGGGAATCCCTGCGTCGACGAAGGCCCGTTGCACCCACTGCGCCGCACCGGTGCACTCCTCGACCGGAAACTGCCGGGGATCGTGCACAGAGGTGAACCGGACCAACTCTGCCAACTCCGATTTCGCTCGGGGCATCTGCGATGCGATTGCAGATCGAACGTCGACGGGTCGCGGATCGGCGGGCATGAATCCTCCAAACGAGAAAATGACAGACGGGCCGTAGCCAGTCTGTCATCACTCGACTCGAGAACGATTCACCGTCAGCCGCCGGAGAACTCCTGATGAATCCACTCACCGGTCTGCTGCCAGTGCCGATCCCACGCTTCCTGCTCGAGCTGTTCGGGCGACTTGCCCGGCTCCGGAACGGGAACAGGAACGGTGAACTGCGGAGGGGCCACCGTGGTCGGTGACGGTGCCGGCTGCGGGGCCGCCACAGCCTGACGCGGCGGATCCTGCGTCACCCAAGGCCGAGTGGTCGGTGCAGGCTGACAACCGTCGATGGGTCCACCGCCGGGGGAATCGTCTCGGGCGGCGGCGCAATCGCCGGCGCAGGCGGAACCACGGCCGCAACCGGGTCGGACGTCGTCGGATCCGCCTGCCGGGTTGCCCCCACCAGATCCGCACCGGAATCGCGCCGATCGACGCTCTGCTCGGCAGTCGACTCGGAATCACCCGGCAACGTCGCAGCGACCGCGACACCTGCGGAGAG
>NZ_BAOX01000529.1:0-1561 GCF_000813105.1 Rhodococcus sp. BS-15
GGAGTACTGGTTGAGGCCGCTCGCGATGGCCTCACGCGCGGTCTCGAGCATGGCTGGTGGGCCGTCGGTGTCGGGGAAGCCCTGCCCGAGGTTGACGGCCTTCTTCTCGACGGCGAGTGCGGTCATCTCGGCGAAGATCGTCGACGCGAACGGGCGCAACCGTGCCACTGTGCGCGAGGGGAACAACTCGGACATTCCTGCAGCGTAGTTCACAGACCGCAACCGGTCTTTCGCCCTGCGTCTGTACTGTGCCTGTCATGCGATTCGGATTGTTCGTGCCACAGGGGTGGCGTCTCGATCTCGTCGGCATCGACCCTGCCCAGCACTGGAGTGCGATGCGCGATCACGCGCTCGCTGCCGAGGCCGGTCCGTGGGAATCCCTGTGGGTCTACGACCACTTCCACACCGTTCCCACCGCAACCGACGAGGCGACGCACGAGGCCTGGTCGCTGATGTCCGCTCTGGCCGCGACCACGTCGCGAATCCGGCTCGGCCAGATGTGCACCGCGATGTCGTACCGTAACCCGGCATACCTCGCCAAAGTTGCTGCCACAGTCGACATCATCTCCGGAGGACGCGTCGAGATGGGCATCGGAGGCGGCTGGCACGAGCACGAGTTCCGCGCCTACGGCTACGGGTTCCCCTCTGCCGGAGAGCGATTGGGCAGGCTCGACGAGGGCGTGCAGATCTTCAAGCAGGCATGGACGGCCGGAGAAGTGTTCCTGGACGGAAAGTACTACGAGATCGACGGTGCGTGGTGCGGCCCCTGCCGTTGCAGGAGGGAGGCATCCCGCTGTGGATCGCGGGCGGCGGGGAGAAGGTGACTCTGAAGATCGCCGCGAAGTACGCGAACTACACCAACTTCGACGGAACCCCCGCCGGTTTCGCCGCCAAATCCGCTCTGCTGCGCGAGCATTGCGCAGCAGTGGGTACCGACTTCGATGCCATCGTCCGCTCGGCGAACTACAACGTCGTCGTCGCGGCGACCGAGGCCGAGGTGGAAGACAAGCTGCGCGCCCTCGAGGCTCGTCTGACCGAGTACGTGGGTGCGGAGAAGGCCCACAGCGCACTCGCCGCGTACCGCGGCATGCCCGCAGTGGGAACTCCTGAGCAGATCGTGGAGAACCTGACGGCACTGCAGGAACAAGGGATGACGTACGGCATCTTCTATTTCCCCGAAGCGGCCTACGAACGCTCCGGTATCGAACTCTTCGAGCGGGACGTGATCGCCGCACTGGCCTAGTGGGTCGCTGCAGGCTCTAGCGCAGGTCGTCGGGAAGATCCGCCGGGTCGATGAGCAACTGCTGGTTCTTGGCCGTGCGGACCTTCTCCGACAGGCCGATGTTGGCGTGCAACAACGCCCACTCGCCCTCGGTGATCTCCCGGGTGGCGCGTGCGATGACCGCCGGATCGGTGGTTCCCCAGGCGATGGGCATCACCGAGGCCAACTGCCACGCTCGCCCGCCGGTGTTTCGGCCACGGTCCGCGAGAACCGACACCGCGGGAACTGTGCGCCCCGCCTCGACCGGCGTGTCCGGGCCAGGGCCGTACCGACGCGGGA
>NZ_BAOX01000528.1:0-1563 GCF_000813105.1 Rhodococcus sp. BS-15
GTCCGGTCGCGCTCGCGAAGCGCGAGCAGCACCTCTGCGACAGCGCGTTCGGCGCCCAGCAGATCCACGACCGGCACCGTCGGCATGACGCCGGGAACCACCATGCCGTACGCCGCCTGATAGGTCAGGTCGTGCCCGGCTTCGTCGGCGCGCTCTCCGTCGTACCCGACGATCTCGACGTGGGAGAGCGCGGGACGCGCGGCGACCGCCGCATCGATCCCGAGCTTGTGAAGCGCAGACGGTCGCATCGCGGTGATCAGTACGTCAGCCGCGTCCAGTTCCGTTTCGAACACCGCACGGCCAGCATCGGTCTTGAGGTCGACTGTAAGGACCGTCTGTCCCTGTGCCAGGGCGTCGTACCAGGAGGGCGTGACAGTCCGCAGCGTATCGCCCGCCGGCCCCTCGATCTTATGAACTTGAGCACCAAGCGCGCACAGCCGCGCTGCTGCAACCGGACCGGGGACATTGACCGCGAGGGTCACTACACGAATACCGGACAGTTCTTGTGTCATGAATCACTCCTCTTGCTATACGCTCGTATAGTAGCTAGTACATATGTATGGGTCAAGCACGGTTTGTATACTCGCGGTCCAAGGAGGCTTGTGATGGGTGAACCCTTCGTTACAGGCGGCGACCTCACGGCTCGGGCGAGGATCCGGAACGCTGCGCTTGACCTCTACGCGGCATCTGGTGAGGACAAAGTGTCGATGCGCGCCGTCGCCGCAGAAGCGGGTGTCGCCGTCGGCCTCGTTCAGCATCACTTCAAGACGAAGGAGGGGCTGCGCCAGGCGGTTGACCAGCTCATCGTTGACTACCACGCGTTGGCGATCGCTGATGCTGCCCCCGACGGTGGATCGGCTGCACAGGTCGCTGCCGCCCGTGATCTCGCCGTCAGCCGGATGTTGCAGTCACATCCATCTGTGGTCAACTACATGCGGCGCGTATTACTCGATCCGTCGGCACCACCGGATGGGCTGTTAGCGCGGCTGACCGACCTGAGTAGACAGCAGGTGATCGCCCTGCGTGACGCGGGAGTGGCCTCCACAGGCCAGCCCGTCGCGGAACAGACCGTCAAACTCATGGTCCGCCAACTGGGGCGAATCTTCCTGCAGCCCATGGTCGACGCGATGTGGACACAACTTGCGGATGCAGAACACCTATCCGCGGACCAACCGGCATTGACAGTTGAGGCTGCTGTCCATCTAGGTTCGTGACCTGGGCGAGCCTGGCCTCGCCCGACTGCTCGTCGAACCTGCTTCCCCGGAATCGCTCGATGGTCCCGGGGCATTGAACTCGTACCTCACTGGTGAGGTGCGCCGCACTCGCATTTTCGGCGAGTGCTCCACTACAGAAGGGAATCAGCCATGGACGTCTCCGGCTCCTCCGTCATCGTCACCGGTGGCGCATCCGGCCTCGGCGCCGCCACCGCGAAGCGCTTCGCCGATGCCGGCGCCACCGTCTTCGGCCTCGACCTGCAGCCGTCGATCGACAAGGCCGCCCCCGGTCGAGAACGTGCACCTCGTCGCGACCGACGTGACCAAGGAGGACGAGGTCCTCGCCGCG
>NZ_BAOX01000526.1:0-1586 GCF_000813105.1 Rhodococcus sp. BS-15
CGGCGGCTACCAACTCGTCTCGGCCACGCGCAACAGCGCAGGCCGGATGAGCCGATACTCCGGTGCGATCGCGGCCGCGGTCGTCGCCGGTGGACTGGTGCTCGCCTACGGTGTGCAGACGATGACGCCGGCCGACGATCCCAACGTCTCACCGGCCGGAAGTGCCGCCCGATCCGCGACCGAATCGAACGACGCCGGTATGCCGGTCACCGAGGCTGGTCCCCCGACGAGAACCCGCCGACGACGGGAAGCACCCCCGGGGATCGATCCGACCCGACGGCAACCTCGGTCGACGCCACCGGATCGTCGTCGCGGTCGACCACGACCGCTCCGCCGACCAGTACCCCGACGCTGCGTCCGGCACCCGACCTCCCACCGATCGAGTGGCCGATCGACCCCACGTCGAATCCTTCGTCCCCCGATGTCACCACCGCAATCCCGATCGAACCGCCGACGTCGGTGACCACGATTCCGGTTCGGCCCTCCGAACCGATCGAGCCTTCGGACCCCAGCGATACGACCGAGATCGTTCCGAGTCCGACGCCTGAGCCCACGGCCGAGGTCACTCCCGAGTTCACTCCGGTGCCGACCGAGTCGATCAGTGTGCCGACCACCGATGTCAGCGGTTCGGAGCCCACGCCGGAACTGACGGCACCGCCGACGGTATGGTCGCCGCCTGCACCGGCCCCCTCGAGTGAGCCTCTGTCCGCGGCCGTGCCGTCGACAACCCGTTCGTCCGAGACCACCGCCGCGTCCACACAGGACGCTCAGCCGGGCACCTGACTGGTCGCCACCGACAGGCCGGGATCGGTCACTGCGGTCAATGCCGAAGGCTCGGCTCCGCCTGCGACGAGGTGGGCACCCAGGGCGGCGATCATCACGCCGTTGTCGGTGCACAGTCGCGGTTTCGGAATTCTCAGCGTCAAACCCTGCTCGGCACAACGACTTTCGATCAGCGAACGAATGCGAGAGTTGGCGGTGGCACCCCCACCCAGCACGATCGTGTCGACGTCGACGTCGGTTGCCGCGCGAACGGCCTTCATCGTCAGGACATCGGCGACGGATTCCTGGAAGGACGCGGCGATGTCCGCGACCGGAATCGGATCTCCTGCACGGTGCCTGGCCTCGACGAACCGAGCAACAGCCGTCTTGACCCCGGAAAACGAGAAATCGTAGCGGGCGTCGCGTGGGCCGGTCATTCCTCGGGGAAACGCGATCGCGGTCGGATCACCCTCGCGCGCAGCATCATCGAGGGCCGGACCACCCGGGTAGCCCAATCCCAACAGCCGCGCAACCTTGTCGAAGGCCTCCCCGGCTGCATCGTCGACCGTAGTCCCGAGCTCGGCGATCGGCCGGGACAGATCGTCGACGTGCAGCAGATGAGTATGCCCACCGGATACCAACAGTGCCACGCACGACGGCATCGGCCCGTGCTCGAGTGTGTCGACCGCGACATGTCCGCCGAGATGGTTGACCGCGTAGAAGGGCACACCCCAGGCCGCGGCGTACGCCTTGGCAGCGGCAACCCCGACCAGCAACGCCCCCGGCCAGCCCCGGCCCCGATCGTCACCCGCGACGCGTCGGGA
>NZ_BAOX01000525.1:0-1588 GCF_000813105.1 Rhodococcus sp. BS-15
GCTCGCGCGGCAGGTGCGCGACCAGCTGGATGCCCTGGGCGCGCCGAAGACCAGGATCGTCGTCTCGGGTGACCTCGACGAATACGCCATCGCGGCATTGCGCGCCGAGCCGGTCGACTCCTACGGCGTCGGCACGTCGTTGGTCACCGGTTCCGGTGCACCGACGGCGGGCATGGTCTACAAGCTGGTCACGGTCGACGGCATTCCCGTCGCCAAGCGAAGCAGTCACAAAGAATCGCGCGGTGGCACCAAGGCGGCGCTGCGTACCGCGCGCCGCACCGGCACCGCGGTCGAGGAGATCGTGCACCCGTTCGACGCTCCCCCGACCGTCGAGAGCGATCTGACGGTGGAGACGTTGACCACGCCGTTGGTCCGCGGCGGAGAACGAATCGCCGACCTACCGACACTCGCCGACGGCCGTGACCTGCTCGCCCGACGCCTGGTCAGCCTTCCGTGGGAGGGGTTGAAGCTGTCCCAGGGCGAACCGGCGATACCCACCCGCTTCGCCCCGGGGTAACGCGGTGTCGGTACCGAACCGGGTGGCCGATCGGCAGTAGTCTGCTTCGGTGCCGTCGAAGACCGAGTTGCCAACCGTTCCCGCTCTCCTGCAGGTCGCGGTGCACTCGCTCGGCGGCAAGGAACGCAGCAATCAGCTGACGATGGCCTCGGCGGTGGCGCACTCGATCGATACCGGGGAGCATCTCGCGGTGCAGGCTGGCACCGGAACCGGCAAGTCCCTGGCCTACCTCGTTCCCAGCATTCGGCACGCGGTGGAATCGGGCAAGACCGTCATCGTCTCCACGGCCACCATCGCGCTGCAGCGGCAACTGGTCGACCGCGATCTCCCGCGCCTGTCCGACGCCTTGACCGAGGCCGTCGGGCGTCGGCCGAAGTTCGCAATCCTCAAGGGCCGCAACAACTATCTGTGCATGAACAAGATCCACACCGGTGCTGCGCAAGAGGCACCGGATGCGGAACTGTTCGACCCGTTCGCCGTCTCACGGATGGGACGCGAGGTGGTACGGCTGACCAAGTGGTCGTCCGAGACCGAAACCGGCGACCGAGACGACGTCGTGCCCGGGGTCAGCGATCAGGCCTGGCGTCAGGTCAGCGTCACCGCCCGCGAATGCCTGGGCAAGTCCCGCTGCCCCGTCGGCGAGGACTGCTTCGCCGAACGCGCCCGCACCGAGGCCGCCCAGGTCGACGTCGTGGTGACCAATCACGCCCTGCTCGCGATCGACGCGATCACCGGAATTCAGATCCTGCCCGAGCACGACGTCGTGGTCGTCGACGAGGCCCACGAACTGGTCGACCGAGTGACCGGTGTGGCGACCGAGGAGCTGTCGGCCGCGACCGTCACCGCGGCGGCGCGTCGTAGCGCCAAGCTCATCGAAGAGGACACGGTCGATCAACTCGAGGGGGCCGCCGAGAATTGGGCCGCGATCCTGGACGAGCTACCCCCGAGCCGCTGGCAGTCCCTACCCGACGGCGTCGGCCCCGCGCTCGCCTCCATTCGCGACGCAGCCTGGGCGGTACGCACCGCTATCGGCCCCAACAAGCAGGGCATGGCCGACAGCGACCCCGAGGA
>NZ_BAOX01000524.1:0-1626 GCF_000813105.1 Rhodococcus sp. BS-15
TGGCCCGAATCCTGCCACGCCGCCCACAACACGTCCTCGACTCCGCGGCCCGTGCGGGCGAGGGCCCGCGCCTTGCGGATGACACCGAGGGCTCGGCGCAACGGGGCGGACTCCACGTCCGAGAGTCCGTTCGTCCAACCGGCACTCCCCCGAGCGTCGTCGGTGAGTACGACTCTGAGCAACTCGGCCGAGTCGCGCTCGCCGCCCGATGCGAGCTCGAGCCTGCGCACTCCCCGGCGCAATCGCCGCAGACCCACCGGGTCGGCTCCGCCGATCGGCCCGGAGAGCAACGCGAGTGCATCTTCACCGTCGAAGCTCGGGTCGGAGATCGCCCGCAGTACCAGCAGGAGACCCACGGCCCCGTGCTGCCGGTGCAGCGGCAGCTCCGAAGTCGGGGTGATCATCGGAACCCCTGCGCCGTGCAGAGCCCGCCGCAACGGTGCGAGGGTGCGCGGCACGGATCGCACCACGATCGCCATCTCGGACCACGGCATGCCGTCGATCAGGTGGGCCCGGCGCATGGCGTCGGCGATGATCGCCGCCTCCTTCGCGGGCGAGGACACGACGTGCACTCGCGCTGCCGGTGCACCGAATCGGGCGGTGCCCACCGGTTCGGGACATCGGTGCCGACCGAGCCCGGGCAGCCGTCCGGCGACGATGTCGGTCAGCTCCGCGACCTCGGGCACCGACCGGTGATTGCGAGTGAGCAGCACGCGACGCGGCGAATCCACCTCGACCAGGTCGGCCACGAAGGTGGGGTCGGCACCCCGGAAGGTGAACACGGCTTGATCGGGATCTCCGGCGACGACGGTGGATTCGGTGTCGGTGCCGATCAGCCGAACCAGCTGTGCTGCCTGCGGATCGAGGTGCTGCGCGTCGTCGACGACGAGGTGCCGGATGCGGGCGCGTTCGCTGCGCAGCAGTTCGGGATCGGTGGCGAAGGCCATGAGCGCGGCACCGATCAGCTCGGCGGCGTCCAGACCAGGTGCAGTGGCTCCGGCCGCTTCCACTCCGACGGCACCGCGCAACAACATGGCCTGCTCGTATCCGGCGGCGAACCTCCCGACGGCAACCCACTCGGGTCTGCCGTGCTTGCGACCGAGTTTGACGAGGTCTTCCGGACCGATCCCGCGTTCGGCGGACCTGAGCATCATGTCTCGCACCGCGGTGACGAATCCCGCGGTGCCCAGTGCCGGACGCAGTCGCTCCGGCCAGTCGCCTGCCCCGTCCTCGAGATCGCCGCGCAGCATCTCGCGCACCACGGCGTCCTGCTCGGCACCGGTCAGCAAGCGCGGTGGCGGATTGCCGTACAGCGAGGCCTGCAGCCGCAGCACCGCGAAGGCGTAGGAGTGCACCGTGCGCACCAACGGTTCACGGGTCGCTCGTAGTGCGTGATCGCCACTGAAGAGACCCGAAGTGATGACCTCGCGCACCGCGGTTGCCGCCCGTTTGGACTGTGTCAGCACCAGAACCGACTCCGGATCACCGGTGACGATGCGCGAGACGGCGTAATCCGCGACAAGGGAGGTCTTACCCGTGCCGGGGCCACCCAGGATCTGCCAAGGATTCCATCGCGGAGCGCCTTTCGCGGCCTCGGCTGCCGCGTCGGGAGTCGACGCCAGCAGC
>NZ_BAOX01000523.1:0-1652 GCF_000813105.1 Rhodococcus sp. BS-15
TCCGTGCACCGGGCTCGGTGCTCTGCGCCGCAGGCCGGAGGCCCGGTGGCGTCGTCAACCCTCCGATGTGGCGGCACTGGTGACCATGCAGAAGGAACTTCTGGCCGCGGCGATCGAGCTGGTACGCCCGGGCGGAGTGGTGCTGTATTCGACCTGCTCGCCGCACCTGTCCGAAACCACCGCCGTCGTCGCCGACGCGGTCCGTCGCTACGGCGTCGAACAGCTCGATACCCGCGAGCTGGTTCCCGGAGTGCCGCAACTCGGCGACGGTACGTCGGTGCAACTGTGGCCGCATCGACACGGCACGGATGCAATGTTCATGGCGGCGCTGCGTAAACCGATGTGACCGGGAAGGCGGCAGAATCAGTCGCCGGCCAGGAATGCCTCGGCCACGTCTCTCGGGGCGTAGACCAGCCAACCGTCGATGATCAGTTCTCGCAGTTCGTCGTCCTCGGTGTTGTCGATGTCGACCAGAACGGCAGCGAACCCGTCGAAATGCGAGATGGTGAAGCACGCCCGCGGGTGGGCGGCGAGGATGGCTTCCTTCTCGTTGAGGTCAGCGGTGCGGACGGCGAGGATCGGCCCGCTGGGCGGGATCTCGTCGCCGAACCGCTTCAGATCGGCCTTGCTGAACGGACGAATCCACGCGAACACGTTCTTGCCCACCGACCACGCCGGATGGCCGTACCGAACACTCTCGGTGACCTCGGGCAACTCGGCGATCACCGCCGTCACGGAATCCATGGTGGTCATGGGCGAACGATACCGCTGGGCTAGGCTCGTCAATCGTGGTTTCCCCGATGATTGCCCCCTCGATCCTGTCCGCAGATTTCGCGCGTCTGGCTGCCGAAGCCGATGCCGTGTCCGGAGCCGACTGGCTGCACGTCGACGTCATGGACGCGCACTTCGTACCCAACCTCACCCTGGGGCTGCCGGTCGTGGAGAGCTTGCTGAAGGCGACGAACATTCCGATCGACTGCCACCTGATGATCGAGGACCCGGCCCGCTGGGCGCCGCCGTACGCCGAGGCGGGTGCGTACAACGTCACCTTCCACGCCGAGGCAACCGACGACCCGTCCGCCGTCGCACGAGACATCCGGGCCGCGGGAGCCAAAGCCGGACTGTCCGTCAAGCCGGGAACACCCATCGAGCCGTACCTCGAGATCCTGCGCGACTTCGACACGTTGCTGGTGATGAGTGTGGAGCCGGGATTCGGCGGACAGTCGTTCATGCCGGAGGTACTCGCGAAAGCGAAAGCCGTTCGAGCACTTATCGATTCCGGTGATCTGCGACTGATCGTGGAAATCGACGGTGGCATCAACTCCGACACGATCGAGCAGGCCGCAGAGGCGGGAATCGACTGCTTCGTCGCCGGCTCGGCCGTCTACAACACCGCCGATCCCGCAGCTGCTGTGCGCGACCTACGCGACCGAGCCGCCCGCGCATCACACCACCTGTCGTAATGAACGGCCAGGGCGCAGCACTGTCCGTCGCGGACGCCATGGCCCTCGCCGTCGAGGCATCCGAGTCCGCCCGCGGCATCAGCAGTCCCAATCCTGCTGTCGGCGCTGTCGTTCTCGATGCCAGTGGCGTCGTCGTCGGTATCGGCTCGACGCGTCCGCCCGGCGGTCCACACGCCGAGATCGTCGCGA
>NZ_BAOX01000522.1:0-1662 GCF_000813105.1 Rhodococcus sp. BS-15
CCTGGTGCCCCCCGCTGCCACGGCGTGCTGCTCTCGCCGGTGTCGGCCAGAGCGCCCGCGCAGGGCACCCGAAACTTTCGATGGGTGGCCCGCCCGGCCACCTCGTCGAGGAAAGCCGAGCGTAGTAGCCGATCGGCATCCCCGACTCCGACGCCGCGCTACACCTCGACGCCCACCTGGGGGTTGCGCGACATCCCGCGCGATCCTGAGGCCGATCGCCGCGTCGGTCGCGTCGAGCGGTATGCCGCCAACGCTCAGAACCTGGTCCTCGTCACCGCGATGTTGCTGGCCCTCGCCGCGTTCGCCGAAGTGTTCCGCTACGGCATCCTGCTGCACAACCGCGTGCGACTGATTTCGCCGATCACCCTGGCCGTGTCCGACGCACTGGTGTACTTCGCCCAGGTCGGTGCACTCCTCATCGGTCTGGCGGCGCTGGTCACGTCGTCCTGCTGGCTGATCGACCAGCGCAGGCGCACCTTCGCTGCCGCCGGCTCCACCGATCCGCGATCGGTGCGCACGATGTTGCTGTTGTCGATGCTGCCGCTGGTCCGCATCGTGATGCCAGGGGTCTACCTCACCGAGGTCGTCCGTCTCCGCGGCGGTGCCGATGCCGACGTGCACCGCGAACTGAGACTGGTACGCATCTGGTGGGCCGTCTGGGCAGCGAGCAATGCGCTGGTCGTCGTCCAACTGCTGTGGAACCTGCGTGATTCCCTCCAGGCCCGCGCCGACGGAGTTCTGTTGTCTGCATTCGTGGCACTGGTGGCCACGGTCTCGGCCGTGCTGACCCTGGCCGTGATGCGCCGACTCGAAGGCCGCACGCTGCGCGGATCCGCCATGTCGCGACCGACCCGCTGGGTGATCGCCACCGGCACCGAACAGAAGCCGAAGCCGCAGCCCGAACAGAAGCAGCCCGAACAGAAGGAACCCGAGCACGAACCCGAGGCGGTGACGGCGTCGTGAGTCCCGATCGGCGTGGGCCACTGGTAGTCGCGCATCGAGGTGCGTCCGCGGCCAAGAAGGAACACACTCTCGCCGCCTACGACCTCGCACTTCGGGAGGGAGCGGATGGCGTCGAATGCGACGTGCGGCTCACCAAGGACGGGCACATCGTGTGCGTGCACGATCGCCGCGTCGATCGAACCTCGAACGGCACCGGCATCGTCAGCGAGATGGACTTCGCCGATCTCGCGCGACTGAACTACGGCGACGCCGACGAACCCGCCGAACTCCTGACGCTGCACGACCTCATCTCGCTCGTCCTGGACTGGACCAGCAAGCCGGTCAAACTCTTCATCGAAACCAAGCACCCCGTGCGGTACGGTTCGCTGATCGAGAGCAAGGTTCTCGCCGAGCTGCACACGTTCGGCATCGGTGCGCCCGCGTCGGCCGACCACTCGCGCGCGGTCATCATGTCGTTCGCACCGTCGGCCGTCTGGCGCGTCCGGCGGTCGGCTCCGATGCTTCCGACGGTGCTCCTCGGCGACAGCTCGCACTATCTCGGTGGGGGAGCGGCGACGACCGTCGGGGCCACCCGCCGTCGCCCGTCGATACGAGCGCTGCGCCGAGCATCCGGCCATCATCGACCGCGCGCAGCAGCGTCCGGCCGGGCCAGCTACGTGTGGACCGTCGACGAGAAAGAGGACGTGGACCTGTGCCGCG
>NZ_BAOX01000521.1:0-1698 GCF_000813105.1 Rhodococcus sp. BS-15
AATTCGGTGAGCGGCCCTTCGCCTGGCCATAGGTCGAATCAGTGTGCTGCGGCATCCCAGCTGCGCCCGGTGCCGACCGAGACTTCGAGGGGCACCGACAGTTCGATGGCCGAGGACATCTTGTCGCGTACCAGTGCCTCGACTTCCTCGCGCTCGGATTCGACGACCTCGAGCACCAATTCGTCGTGTACCTGCAACAGCATTCGTGACTTCAGCGTCGACTCCGCCAGCGACTTGTGTACGTCGATCATCGCAACCTTGATGATGTCTGCGGCAGTGCCCTGGATCGGGGCATTGAGTGCGGCTCGCTCGGCCACCTCGCGACGCTGACGATTGTCGCTGTTGAGATCGGGCAAGTAGCGGCGCCTGCCGTACAGCGTGGAGGTGTACCCCACCTTGCGCGCTTCCTCGACGGCGTTGCGCAGGTAGTCACGGACGCCTCCGAACCGCGCGAAGTACGCCTCCATCTGCTGCTTCGCTTCGTCGGTGGAGATCTTGAGCTGCGCGGCGAGACCGAAAGCGCTGAGCCCGTAGGCCAGTCCGTAGGACATCGCCTTGACCCGGCGGCGCAGTTCGGGGGTGACCTCCTCGATCGGCACGCCGAATGCCCGGGCACCGACGAAGCTGTGCAGGTCCTCGCCGGTGTTGAACGCCTCGATCAGCCCTTCGTCGCCGGAGACGTGCGCCATGATTCGCATCTCGATCTGGCTGTAGTCGGCGGTGAGCAGGGTGTCGTACCCCGCCCCGACGACGAAGCCGTCCCGGATGTGCCGGCCCGCCTCGTTGCGAACCGGAATGTTCTGCAGGTTCGGCTCGGTGGACGAGAGTCGTCCGGTGGCCGCGACCGTCTGATTGAACGTCGTGTGAATGCGTCCGTCGTCGGCAACGGATTTCAGCAGGCCGTCGACCGTCACCTTCATCCGTGTCGCGTCCCGGTGATCGAGCAAGAACTTCAGGAACGGATGCTCGGTCTTCTCGAACAACCCTTGCAGCGCATCGGCATCGGTGGTGTACCCGGTCTTGGTCTTCTTCGTCTTGGGCATGTCGAGTTCCTCGAACAGCACCACCTGCAACTGCTTCGGTGACCCGAGGTTGATCTGCTTGTCGATCACGCCGTAGGCGGAGTTCGCGGCCTCGTCCACCTGCGCAGCGAATCCGGACTGCAGTGCGCGGAGGTGATCACCGTTCACGGCGATACCCGTTGCCTCGACATCGGCCAACACCGTCAGCAGCGGCAGCTCCATCTCGGAGAGCAGGGTGGTCGACTCGATGGCGGCGAGCTCGGCGTCCAGTGCATCGGCCAGGTCGATGACGGCCCGCGCCTTGAGGATCTCGCCCTCTGCGAACGCCGCATCGGCGGTGTCCTCGGCATCGAGCAACGACATCTGACCTTCACCCGCATCCTCCACCCGGAGTTCGCGTTTGAGGTAGCGCAACGACAGGTCGTCGAGGTTGAACGATCGCTGACCGGGCCGCACCAGGTACGCGGCAAGGGCGGTGTCGGTGGTCAACCCGCCGAGGGTCCAGCCGCGCCCACGAACTGCATGCAGAGCCACTTGGCCTCGTGCAGCGCCTTGGGTTGCGCTGGATCGGCGAGCCACGCGGCGAGTGCCTGCTCGTCGGATTCGTCCAGAGCAGTCGTCGTGACGAACGCCCCCTCACCGTCGGCCGCAGCGATCGCCACCGACGTCGCGTCGC
>NZ_BAOX01000520.1:0-1701 GCF_000813105.1 Rhodococcus sp. BS-15
TGCAGTCCTACGGTTCAGGGCAGCCGGGCCCGGCTCACTACAACACCGGTGGCGCGCCACCGGCCGGAGGGGGCGACGGACGGATCAACCACATCCCCACGCCGCCGCCGACGGCAGCCGCTGCCAACGCCGAAGCGGCCGTGATCCTCTCGGGTCTGCCCGCCAGCGAAGTCCGCGCGCATCAGGTGCTCGCTTCACTGCGGAAGCAGCAGAGCGTCAACGAGTTCGTCACCCCCACAGCAGTGGGTGTCTTCAAACGAGGTGATGTGGCCGAGCTGATCGTCGCGACGGCCGACGGCGTCAGCTACTTACCCGAAGGGGCGGGGCTGCCCGAAGGTGTACGACTGATCACCGATTTCGAGTTGCCGGCGGGGTTCTACCGGCATTGGAGTGGGTACTTCTCGCCGGTCGCCAAACTCGCCGCCTTGTCCAAGGATGCGGGGCATCGAGTCGGCACCCTGACGCTCGCTCTCGCGTCCGAGCCGGATCGCGTACAGAACGACGGTGTCCAATCTTTCGTGCAGACGGCGGATCAGTTCCTGCAGTTGAGCAATGGTGGAGCGTTGGCCCCAACAGTGCGAGGCAGGGCTCAGTCCGCCGCGCAGCCCTCGCAGGAAGAGCGGCAGGCCGTCGCAAGCCTGGCTGCAGAACAGGACATTCGCGCCGAGGACTACAACGAGTGGGCGGCACAGGTGCACGCCGCACGCTGGTACGACCCAGAGCATGCCGACGAATACCGAATGGCGTGGGTCAGGTTCCTCGTGTGCGGAGCATTGCGGGCAGAAAGTCACCCAACCCCCGACGAGGCGGGGCTGGGGTACGCGATCGCCGAGTTGCGTCGTGCTGTGATGGCCGCACCCGTGGGGACCGAGCGCTGATTCCGTAGTCAACCGGCTCGGTCGTAGCGGGCTGGAGACATAGTCCAGTCCGCTACGCGAAAGCGTTGTGTCCCAATGCCGTGAGCGATTTCGGCGATTGCATCGGCCGGTTACATACCGAACACGAAACTATGCGGTATTATCACACAATGAAGTCCTGGCGATCCGGCAGAGCGACGTGGCATAGACGAGTCGCCCTGGTGACTGTCGTCTGCCTCGGCGTACCGACGCCACTTGCCTCCACGGCGCTCGCGGCACCGTCATCTACGCCGACCACAGAGATCAAGCCGACGTCGGAGATCGTCGTCGGTCAGGCAGCGTGCACGCTGGGATTCGTCCTCGCCGGTTCCGACGGCATGGCCGAGGGCTTGACTGCCGCGCACTGCGGGGAAGTCGGTCGTACCGTCACTACTGTCGACGGCACACCCATCGGTACCATCGCCGCTCATGGTCCCGCGGGCGCGGACATAGCCAGGGTGGACATCGCGACGTCGCTGACTGTCTACGCGCAAGTGGGCACGATCGGATCGGTGCACGACGTCATCGACGTCGCCACCCTCAACACGCAACGTCCACTGCTGTGCAAGCAAGGGATCACGACCGGTCTGAGCTGCGGTCCGTTGGTCGGCAAGGCCACCGAGGGGTACATGACGTTCGCGGCCGCGACCGAACACGGCGATTCGGGATCGCCGGTCTACGCGCTGACACGAAGCGGAGAATTGGTCGCAGCAGGGATCCTGGAGGGCTCGGAAGTCGACAACCCTGCAATTGCCGTCGCTACGCCGGTGAAACCGTTCATCGAACTATGGAGAATGAGCGTGCC
>NZ_BAOX01000519.1:0-1714 GCF_000813105.1 Rhodococcus sp. BS-15
GAGGGTGGTGGGGTCGAGATGGGTGAGGTCACGGCCGGCGGTCCGTAGTCGTGGGGTGAGGGCGTCGAGGAGTCGATACCGCTCTCCCCCATCGCCGTCGGGTGTGTCGGTGCGAGTGAGGATGGCATGGGGGGATCCGGGTGAGAATCCGACGGTGGCCCAGTCGTCGAATTCGGTGTCGAACTGGTCGGGTTTCCAGCGCGCGTTCCGAGCGAGACGACGGTAGTGAATCTCGGTGAGGGTCTGGAGCCAGTCGATGTCGGCGCCGGCAGGGTCGGTGATGGTGGCATCGATCGCGGCTTCGACCAGCGCAGCTCGCATTCCGCCGTGTTCGTAGGCGACGTGGACGGCGGCGTGCAGTTTGTCGACGGTGGCCATCGCTTCGGCGAGGCGAGTCAGGTCGAGGCCTACGATCTCGCCGGTGTCGTTGTCGGTGAGCATCTGTGATGCCGTATCGAGTTCGGTGTCGTCGAGTTCGGCGGTGTAGTCGACGGTGTTGGCCTCGAGAATGTTCACCAATGTCGGGC
The DNA here is from genome assembly GCF_000813105.1 of Rhodococcus sp. BS-15. Taxonomy (NCBI): domain Bacteria; kingdom Bacillati; phylum Actinomycetota; class Actinomycetes; order Mycobacteriales; family Nocardiaceae; genus Rhodococcus; species Rhodococcus sp. BS-15. The sequence continues at coordinate 528 of NZ_BAOX01000519.1, forward strand.
TGGCTCCGATACTGATCATCGTCTCGAGGGCGCTTGCCGAACGGCCACCGGTGGCGTGATCTTTCCAGGATGCGAGGTCGGCAGAGTGCACGATCAGCACCACCGACGTCGTCAGGGAGGCGATCTTGCGGATCCGGGGTGCGGTCAGTCCGGTATCAGGGGTAACACCGTTGAATCCGGCGTCGTCGAGGATCACCACGTCGGGCCTGGCGGGATCGTTCTTGACAGCCTGAAGGCGGGCGATGAGGGTATCGAGTGCCCCCGGTGCAGGGTTGTGCCACCACGTGACCGGCTGCGGTGTCATCGCCGACAGGAGCTGGAACAGGCTGCGGGTCTTGCCGGACTTCGGGGGACCGACGATGGCGGTCATCGGCGTGGAATCGGGATCGGCGAGACGTGCCGCGACGAGGGTGTCCGCGGTGCGCGCGACGTACGGCGGCAGGGCATCGTCGAACAGTGACGAGCCGAGTCCGAGGTCGTTGGCGGCATCAATGTCGTCGGGTCGTCCGGCGGCACGGACCACGTTCGCGGTCTTCTCCGCGTGCTCTTGCTGCGCTTTGCGTTTCGCGGCGGCACCGCCGCGTTTCTGCCCCGCCCGGTTCGAGGTGTCGGCGGCGTCGAGGGCATCGGCGAATCGTTCCCACGAACCCAGCTGTCGGACCGAGTCGGGGACCTCCGGGACCGCATTCTCGACGACCGATATCAACGCCCGCTTCAGGATGTACTGAGTGGGGACGGAACCTTCGATCCATCGGCCGACGTTGTTGGCCAACACATGCGGTGGGGCTGCCGATGATCCTTCCATCCACTTGCTGCGGGTGTCCGTGTCGTCGTCGAGCTCCCACAACTGCGGGTGAGCGCGCACGAACTCGCGCATCTCCACCGCGATGTCGCGGCGTGTCCTGACCTTGTCGAGTTCGGCGAGCCAGGCCTTGTAGGGGGCCTTGTCGGTTTCCGAGACCATCCGCGTTCCCCCCGCTTCCTCTCCCAGCACATCCTGCTGCCGTCGACCGGCGGTGAGTGTTGCACGTCTGTCGGTCACCGAGCCGGAGGCCGGTGGTTGTCGTGTCCAGAAGTTAGCGCACACCAACACCACACACACCCCTGACCGCACACCGGTGTGGCCAGAACGTAGGTGCCAGAGCCCGACACCACCCGAGGTCGAAGGCCCCAACCACCAAGGACAC
>NZ_BAOX01000518.1:0-1716 GCF_000813105.1 Rhodococcus sp. BS-15
GAACGTCGGCGAGATCGTCGCCGACGCCGTACGAGCTGCGGGCGGCGTTCCCCGAGAGTTCCACACCATCGCCGTCGACGACGGAATCGCCATGGGCCACGGCGGAATGCTGTACTCGCTGCCCAGCCGCGAGATCATCGCCGACTCCGTCGAGTACATGGCCAACGCCCACACCGCCGACGCGCTCGTCTGCATATCCAACTGCGACAAGATCACCCCCGGAATGCTCAATGCCGCGATGCGCCTGAACATCCCGGCCGTCTTCGTCTCCGGTGGACCGATGGAGGCAGGCAAGGCGGTGGTCGTCGACGGCGTCGCGCAGGCACCGACCGACCTGATCACCGCGATCTCCGCCAGCGCCAACTACGCCGTGTCCGAGGCGGGCCTCGACGAGGTCGAGCGCAGCGCGTGCCCTACGTGCGGGTCGTGCTCGGGCATGTTCACGGCGAACTCGATGAACTGCCTCACCGAAGCGCTCGGCCTGGCATTGCCCGGCAACGGCTCCACCCTGGCCACTCACGAGGCCCGCCGGGCGCTGTTCACACGCGCAGGCACCACCATCGTCGAGGCAGCGCTGAAGTTCTACCGCGACGAGGACGAATCCGTCCTCCCCCGCAACATCGCCACTCCGGCCGCGTTTCGCAATGCCATGGCACTAGACGTGGCGATGGGCGGATCCACCAATACAGTGCTGCACACCCTCGCTGCTGCGCAGGAAGGCGAGGTCGACTTCGACCTCGACTCCATCGACGCCATCAGTCGCAAGGTTCCGTGCCTGTCGAAGGTCTCCCCCAATTCCGATTACCACATGGAAGACGTGCACCGCGCCGGCGGAATCCCGGCTCTCCTCGGCGAATTGCGACGGGCGAACCTGCTCGAAACCGACGTCTCGACCGTGCACACGAAGAGCTTCGACGAATGGCTCGACACCTGGGACATCCGGTCCGGCAAAGCGTCCGCCGAGGCCGTCGAGTTGTTCCACGCCGCCCCGGGCGGTGTCCGCACCGTCGAACCGTTCTCAACGAGCAACCGCTGGTCCTCGCTCGACACGGACGCCGCAGGGGGCTGCATCCGCGATCTCGAGCATGCCTACACGGTCGAAGGTGGCCTGGTGGTATTGCGCGGCAACATCGCCGTCGACGGTGCGATCCTCAAGACCGCGGGCATCGACGAGGACCTGTTCTCCTTCCAGGGACCGGCGCTGGTCGTCGAGTCGCAGGAAGAAGCCGTCTCGGCCATCCTGCAGAAGAAGATTCAGCCCGGTGACGTGCTGGTCGTTCGCTACGAAGGACCCAAGGGCGGTCCCGGCATGCAGGAAATGCTGCACCCGACGGCCTTCCTCAAGGGTGCCGGACTGGGCAAGGTCTGCGCCCTGATCACCGACGGCCGCTTCTCCGGCGGAACCTCGGGACTGTCCATCGGGCACATTTCCCCCGAGGCCGCTGCGGGCGGTGTGATCGGGCTCGTCGAGAACGGCGACCAGGTCCGAATCGACGTCGCCACTCGCACCCTCGAGATCCTCGTCGACGACGAGACCCTCGAGACGCGACGCGCGAAGATGAACGCGTCCGAGCGGCCGTGGCAGCCCGTCGATCGCCAGCGCACGGTCACCACCGCTTTGCGCGCATACGCCGCGTTGGCGACATCGGCGGACAAGGGTGCCGTCCGCTACGTCCCCTGAGGGTGAAAATCACGTGAGCGGAACCTCGTAGCAGG
>NZ_BAOX01000517.1:0-1726 GCF_000813105.1 Rhodococcus sp. BS-15
CCGCGAGACCCACGGCGACCCCCCGAGCCGAGATCGCCTGCACCGACGACACCGATCACTGCGACGGCGAGGCCAGCACCTGCCGCCGCGAAACCGGATCCGACGGTGGCCAGCACCGAGTTCATCGGAACCAGCCACGATTGTCGAACCACGTGGGGCAGCGACGCGGACGCCCCCGCGAGTACGAAACGACTGAGCCCCACGGTGGCCAAGGCCAACAGCAACAACGGTGTGGCGTCCACCCCGGCGCACAGCAGTACCGCGGTGGTGACGATCAGCACGATGCGAACGATGTTGGCCCACAGCAGGACCGAGCGGCGATCCCAGCGGTCGAGTAGGGCTCCGGCGAACGGCCCCACCAGCGAGTACGGGACGAGCAGCACCGCGAATCCGGCTGCGATCTCGGCCGGATTCGTCGCGCGCTCCGGGTTGAACAGGATGGCACCGCTGAGCGCGGCCTGGAACAACCCGTCGCCGAACTGACCGGCGAACCGAATGGTCGTCAGCTTGCCGACCCCCGGGGATTCGCGCAGTCGGGTACGGAAGGAAGCGTCGCTCACCGACGGGACTTTAGCCCCCGCCCGTCACACGGAGACGGCGGGAGTCGCGGCCCACCACGCCATCGTGGCGGCCGTACCGTCGACGAGTGAGGTGGGCTGCTGTCCGAGGATCGCCTCGCTGCGGCTCGAGTCGAGGACGTAGGGGTAGCGGAACTGGTACAGCGTGTCGCCGAGTTCTTTCATCGGACCGGGCACCAGGCTCAGCGCGCGCATCACCCAGGTCGGAATGACGCCGACCTTCGGTGTGGTGAGTCCAGCTGCAGCCGAGAACATCTCGATCATCGCCCGCTGCGAGACGGCAGGAGCGGTGGGTGCATGCAGGACGGTGTTCCACAGCGACCGTGACGCCGCGGCCGTGATCATCGCGGCTGCCAGATCCGGGACGTAGGTGAACGAGTGGGGTAGATCGGCGGAGGCGATGACGCGGATCGGCTTGCCCGCCAGAACGGGCGCGATCACCCGCTCACCCATGTGGGAGGTCAGCACGCGCGTCCGTAGAAATCCGAGGCGGCGACGCTGACGGTGGGTGTTGCGTGCGCATCACGCGCAGCGAGGAGTTCGGTGCGTACTCCCAATTTCCGGAACGTCGCGTCTCGGGGCGAGTCCTCGCGGATCGGACCGTCGACCCGGCCGTAGGCGTACAGACTTTCGGGAAACGCGACAACGGTGCCCGCGGCCGCGTCGAGCACGCGGTTGTCCATGGCGACGAGTTTGTCGCGCCACACCTTGTTCTCGTACGCGACGTGGGTGCAGTGGTAGACGGCGGTGGCACCGCTCAGGTGGGGTCGAAGATCGTCGGATTCGATGTCGACGGAGCGGCGTTCGATCATCGGGTGCTCGGGTCCGCTGCCGGATCGGGTGAGGACGCGCACCGAATGCCCCTGCGCAGCAAGCTGTTCGGCAACTGCCGCGCCGACGGGTCCGGCTCCGGTAACGACGTGAAGTTCGGTCATGATCGCTCCATTCGAGGAAAGGGAGAGCAGTGCTCTCTGGTGTACCGAGTGTGCACCCATGGAGGCGATAAAGCAAGAGCAGTGCTCTCTGAAAAGAGCGGCAGTTACTGTGAGGGCCATGGCGAGCACTCCCCGCACCCGAGCCCGCGCGCAGACTCTGGCCGACATCACGCGCATCGGACGCGAACACCTGGCCCGCCGACGGCGCGGCCA
>NZ_BAOX01000516.1:0-1735 GCF_000813105.1 Rhodococcus sp. BS-15
CGTACTCCTGGGGCGGCGGCGACGAGAACGGGCCGACCAAGGGCATCAGGGACGGCGGAGTCGCAGACAGCTACGGCGACTACAACAAGGTCGGCTTCGACTGCTCGGGGCTGATGATCTACGCCTTCGCAGGGCTGGGTATCTCGCTGCCGCACTACACCGGCTATCAGTACACGGCGGGCAAGCAGGTGCCGTCCTCGGAGATGAAGCGCGGCGACATGATCTTCTACGGACCAACGCCAGCCAACACGTCGCGCTGTACCTCGGCGACGGGAAGATGCTCGAAGCCCCGCAATCGGGTTCGGTGGTCAAGGTGTCCGACGTGCGATACAGCGGAATGACGCCGTACGCCGTGCGCATGGTGTCCTGAGCGCGGATCCGGCGCGCGCGTCGGGGGTGCCTTTCGGCGCGCATCCCGATCACCTGGAATAGTTGATTGCGGCGGTATGAAACGTGCCCGACGACGATCGACTGAAAGCGGTGAATTCTTGGTGACATCACGTGACGGCCGGATTTCGAACGACGAGGGGTCGACGCGAGTCGAGTCTCCGACTCCGAATCCACCGGGTGGGGAGCCGAAGCGGGTGGACAGTCCGGCCCTGGCCGAGGACGTCCAGCTTCTCGAGAAGGCCGTGTACGAGGTCAAGCGCGTGATCGTCGGTCAGGATCGGCTGGTCGAGCGCATTCTGGTGGGGTTGCTCGCCCGCGGACACGTGTTGCTCGAGGGTGTACCCGGCGTCGCCAAGACCCTTGCGGTCGAGACTTTCGCACGGGTGGTGGGTGGCTCGTTCTCGCGAGTTCAGTTCACTCCCGACCTGGTACCCACCGACCTCGTCGGCACCCGCATCTACCGTCAGGGCCGTGAGGAGTTCGACACCGAACTCGGACCCGTCGTGGCCAACTTCGTGCTGGCCGACGAGATCAACCGTGCGCCGGCGAAGGTGCAGTCCGCTCTGCTCGAGGTCATGGCCGAACGGCATGTGACCATCGGCGGCAAGACCTTCCCGATGCCCGATCCGTTCCTGGTGATGGCAACGCAGAACCCCATCGAGAACGAGGGTGTGTACCCCCTTCCCGAAGCACAGCGAGACAGGTTCCTGTTCAAGATCGTCGTCGACTATCCGACGGTCGAGGAGGAACGCGAGATCGTCTACCGCATGGGCATCAAGGCCCCCGAACCCAAGCAGATCCTCGACCCGGTCGAGTTGGTTCGCCTGCAGAATCTGGCCGGCTCGGTGTTCGTGCACCACGCACTCGTCGACTACGTGGTCCGGGTCATCGCTGCTACCCGTACTCCCGAGCAGTTCGGTATGGACGACGTGGCCAGCTGGATCGCCTACGGAGCATCGCCGCGTGCGACGCTCGGCATCATCGCGGCCTCCCGCGCACTGGCTCTGCTCCGGGGTCGCGACTACGTCGTTCCCCAGGACGTACTCGAGGTCATTCCCGACGTGCTCCGGCACCGTCTCGTGCTCTCCTACGACGCGCTTGCCGACGAGGTGACGCCCGAGACGGTCATCTCCCGGGTGCTGCAGACCGTCGGGTTGCCGCAGGTGTCGCCGCAGGCGGTACCGGTGCCGCAGAGCAACGGAGCGGGCCCGGACGGGCAGCACTTCGACGGACATCAGCCGCAGGGGCCCTACCCGACCCAGGGGCAGTTTCCGGCACCCGGCCAGTTTCCCGGCCAGGGCCAACCGCCTGCGCCCCAGCAGCCCCGGCCCTCAGCAGCCCCGGC
>NZ_BAOX01000515.1:0-1737 GCF_000813105.1 Rhodococcus sp. BS-15
TCCACGGTCACCACTGCGTCGCCGCCGGGAGCTTCGGCCGGTGCCTGTGGCTCGACATCGGCGGGGCTGACGTCGGCCACCACGTCGTCGTGATGCGCCGCCATGGCCAGTGCCACCGGATGCGCCCGCTTGATCGACGGATCGACCACGGGGTGATCGTGACCGTCTGCCTGCGCGTTCGAGGAGGCCCGGTCGTTGCCATCCGAGCGATCGTTGCCGTCGGCCTTGTTGTCCTTGCCACGTCGACGCCTGCTGCTCGTTCCCGAGTTGCCGGATTCGGACCGCGACGAGTTCGACCGACCGCCGTCGTTGTCCGGCTTGGCGTCGATGGGGAACGGGTGCACGACGATGCCGCGACCCTGGCAGTGCTCGCACGTGGTGGAGAACGCCTCGACGAGCCCCGTACCGAGCTTCTTGCGGGTCATCTGCACCAGCCCGAGCGAGGTCACCTCGGAAACCTGATGGCGAGTCCGGTCGCGTCCGAGAGACTCGGTCAGGCGCCGCAGTACGAGATCGCGATTGGACTCGAGCACCATGTCGATGAAGTCGACGACGATCATGCCGCCGATGTCACGCAGACGCATCTGGCGAACGACTTCCTCGGCCGCCTCGATGTTGTTGCGGGTGACCGTCTCTTCGAGGTTGCCACCCGAACCGGTGAACTTGCCGGTGTTGACGTCGACAACGGTCATCGCCTCGGTGCGATCGATCACCAGGGTGCCGCCGGAAGGCAGCCAGACCTTGCGATCGAGGGCCTTGGCCAGCTGCTCGTCGATGCGGTGCGCGGCGAAGACGTCGACAGAACTGCCATCGGCCTCGTATCGGTGCAGCCGCTCCATCATGTCCGGGGCCACGGTCTCGACGTAGTTGGACGTCGTCGTCCACGCCTTGTCGCCCTCGATGACCAGCTTGGAGAAGTCCTCGTTGAACAGGTCACGGATGACCTTGACGAGCATGTCGGGCTCTTCGTACAGCGTCTGCGGTTGCACGCCCTTGCCGGTTTCGGCGTTGGCCGAGCGCTCTTCGATGCTGGCCCACTGCGCCTGCAGTCGAGTCACGTCCCGTGCGAGCTCTTCTTCGCTGACGCCCTCCGCTGCGGTGCGGATGATGACGCCCGCCTCGGGCGGCACGATGTCGCGGAGGATTTCCTTGAGCCGCTTGCGCTCGGTATCGGGCAGCTTGCGGCTGATGCCGGTGGAACTGCCGCCGGGCACGTAGACGAGGAAGCGACCCGCGAGCGACAGCTGCGTCGTCAGGCGGGCACCCTTGTGTCCGACGGGATCCTTGCTGACCTGGACGAGAACCTGATCGCCCGGCTTGAGAGCCTGCTCGATCTTCCGTGAGTTTCCGCCCAGTCCCGCAGCGTCCCAATTGACCTCGCCTGCGTACAGCACACCGTTGCGGCCACGGCCGATGTCGATGAAGGCTGCTTCCATGCTGGGCAGCACGTTCTGTACGCGGCCCAGGTAGACGTTGCCGACCATCGACGCGGTGGCACTGCTGGTGACGAAGTGCTCGACGAGCACACCGTCTTCGAGCACGGCAACCTGTGTGGTCAGCGGGTGATCCGGTGTCGCCTTCTCGCGCACGACCATGACACGGTCGACCGATTCGCGGCGCGCCAGGAACTCGGACTCGGTGAGGATCGGCGGACGACGACGGCCGGCATCGCGCCCGTCGCGGCGGCGCTGACGCTTGGCCTCGAGACGCGTCGAGCCCGTGATTCCCTGGACCTCG
>NZ_BAOX01000514.1:0-1748 GCF_000813105.1 Rhodococcus sp. BS-15
GTGGCGGCCGAGCTGGCGATGATGCGCGGGCGACGGACCCGAGGCGGTCCGACACGCCGAGGCCGCTCGCGCTCTCGCCAACGATGCCGATTCGTTACGCCACGTCGTCAAGACCGACCTGGTGGCTGCGGCGGCACTGAGCTGTGTCGGTGAGACCTCCCGGGCCCGTGAGTCGGCCGTCCAGGTGGCCTGCGCTGCGGAGATGGCCGGTCTGCTGCCCCTGCGCTGGGCCGCCACGATGTTGTGCGAGGGAACGGGCGGGCTCGACGCGGGGATGACCTCGTCCGTCGACCTGGCCGCCGCCATCGATCGTCCGGGTGGTTCGACGGTCGGTTGACCAGGACCTGGGTCGGAGGCGGACCGAGTGGTTCGGTTGTGACCGGGTGGTGTCGCTATCCTTGGTCTCGTTCCACCACCACGTGGAAGCGCTCCCAGGCGGGTGCGTACCTGTAACGCGGGGAAATTTGTCGACGATGAACAGTGCGGGTGAGGAGTTGGACTCTTTCGTCGTTGCCGCAGCGCAAGGCGATCGACTGGCTCTGTCCCGGGTCTTGGAATTCATCCGACCACTCGTCGTTCGGTACTGCCGGGCACGGGTCGGTTCGGCTGAGCGCGGTCAGCTTTCGGCCGACGACGTGGCGCAGGAGGTCCTTTTGGCAGTCATGACCGCCTTGCCGCGATACCAGGACCAAGGTCGTCCGTTCATGGCATTCGTGTACGGCATCGCGGCTCACAAGGTCGCCGACGCCCATCGCAGCGCCTCGCGTAACAAATCGGACCCGGCCGCCGAAGTACCAGATGTCGTGTCGATGGAGCACGGACCGGAGCAACGCGCTCTCGAATCCGAGTCGAGTCGACAGATGACTGCACTGCTGGACACCTTGCCCGCCAAGCACCGCGAGATTCTGGTGCTCCGACTCGTAGTCGGATTGTCGGCCGAGGAAACAGCAGCCGCCGTCGGCAGCACTGCAGGCGCTATCCGCGTGGCTCAGCACCGAGCTATCGCAAAACTGAAGAACGAAGTTGTGAGAGCAGGTGAAATGTATGGCTAGGGACAATGGTCACGGTGGCCCCGGTGAGACGCCGCGTCGCGGAATCTCGCGTATCGGTGAGCACGTGAGCTCCACTGGACCGAAGCAGAACGATCCCTATGCCGACATCGGCGCAGACGGTGGTCCTGTGGACCTCGTCGCCGTACGTCGTGACGATGCGTTCATCGACGCGATCAGTGGTGACGGACCGATTGCCACCGATGACGCAGACGAGTACCAACTCGCCCTTCTGTTGGCCAATTGGCGAGCAGACGTGGTCACGCCGGCGATGCCGGCCGGACCCTCCCTCGATGTGGTCGTCGCCTCGGTCGAACGCGAGAAGCTCGCCGCCGACATGGCGCGCTCGAGCTCGGCCAACCGCGGTGGACGGATGCGTTTGCTGCGTCCCATCGCCGGTGCCGCAGCCGCGATCGCCGTCGTGATGGGTGGCCTGGTGGTCATCTCGTACAACTCGACACCGGACGATCCGCTGTGGAGCGTCAAGTCGGTCGTCTTCTCCGAGCAGGCCGATTCGACTGTGGCGCAGATCGATACGACGTCCAAGCTGCAAGAGGCGGAGACTCTCCTGTCCTCCGGGGACACCACTGCCGCTCGCGCACTGCTCGACGGCGCGTCGAACAGCAGTTCCGCTGTGCTCGACGACGGTCAGCGCGCCGAGCTCGATCAGTGGCTGGCGCGTCTGCTGCAGGAACTGCA
>NZ_BAOX01000513.1:0-1755 GCF_000813105.1 Rhodococcus sp. BS-15
CGAGCCCCTTATCGCGCAGGGATCGGGCGGTGAACTCTGCGCTCAGGGCCGCGGGGGGAACCGGCCGGGTCTCCGGTCCACGCCGGCAGTGCGAGTGCGAGAGCAGCGGTGTTCGATGGGTGGTCGCCAGCCCATCGAACCGCGACGGCTGCCCCGAGGGATATCCCCGCGACCACGATGCGTCCGTGTCGATCGGCCGCGTCGTCGAGGGCGGACAGGTAGCTCTCGACCACGGCGGCCGGGTCGGGTTCGACCGCGACGGTGGCCAATCCCACACTGTCCAATGCTGCCGAGAACGCGTCGGCGGCGAACCGAGCATCGGACCCCGTCCCCGGTAGAACGAGTGCGGTACGGGTGTCGAATCGGCTGTGCACGACACGATTGTGCACGCCTGCCGACACCGCCGTGACAACGGTTGGTCAGCGTGACGCTTCGGGTCTACAGTGGCGAAGTACCCACCCTGACGAGGGAACGACCCCCACCGCTGGAGCGCACAATGGCACCCGCTGCCGCAGGATACTTTCGCCGTCTGACGCGGAAGTTGACAGAGGACATCGATCAACTCGATGCCGAGGAGATGGCCGAAACCTCCGAAGCCTCCGGGGCTCGGCGGGCGTGCGACTGCTCGCGAGGCGAGGAAGTCACGATGCTCGGTCGGTTGCGCAGCGTCGAAGCCTGCTCGAAGGCGGCCAACGCCAATATCGAGGCCGAGTTCTTCGACGGCACCGACACGGTGACTTTGCTCTGGATCGGACGACGCAAGATCGCCGGAATCGAGCCAGGCAAGACTTTGCTCGTTCGCGGACGCGTCGGCGAACGCGACGGACGCAAGATCGTCTACAACCCCTATTACGAACTGCGCGACGACAGCTGATCGTCGCCGGTATGGCACCCTCGTTGTCGTGACCAACAGCGACGATTCCGTGCCGCCCCCGTCGACGACGCCGGAACCCGCGCCCGACGCGTCGACCACCGCCGAGAAGGTGGCCCCCACCGTCCTCGAACAGCTCGGCGGGTTGAGCGGGCTCATCTATTCGACCTTGCCCGTCGTCGTCTTCGTTCCGGTGAACAGCTACGTCAACCTCGCCGTTGCTCTGTGGTCCGCTCTGGGAGTCGCCGCTGCGGTGTTGGTGTGGCGGTTGGTTCGTCGTAGCCCGATTCAGCCCGCCATCTCCGGATTCTTCGGGGTCGGGATCTGCGCATTCATCGCATACCGGACGGGAGATGCCAAGGGCTACTTCCTGTTCGGCATCTACACCTCGCTCGCCTACGGCGCGGCGTTCGTGCTGTCGGTGCTCGCGCGCTGGCCGTTGGTCGGCATCATCTGGGGATACCTCAACGGCAAGGGAACGTCGTGGCGCGGCAACCGGTCGGCTGTGCGTTACTACGACGTGGCCACGATCGCCTGGGCGTCGGTGTTCGGTGCCCGATACATCGTTCAGTCTCAGCTCTACGACTCCGACCAGACGGGCTGGCTCGCCGTTGCCCGCATCGGCATGGGCTGGCCGCTCACGGGAGTGGCACTGTTGGTCACGCTCTGGGCCGTGCGTGCGGCCCCAGAGCGTGACCAACAGTGCCACTCCCGTGAGCGGCCAGCCCATGCCGATGCGGGCAACGGCGAGCCAGCCGTCTGGTCGGAGTCGTAGAGCTGAGACTGAACGATGTATCGGGCACCGAACACCGACGCCCAGGCGATCGTGGCCACGTCGTAGTAACGCACAGCCGACCGGTTGCCGCGCACGACGTTCCCTTGCA
>NZ_BAOX01000512.1:0-1756 GCF_000813105.1 Rhodococcus sp. BS-15
TGCCGGTCGGTGTTCTCCGCAGGCGGCGACGGCGACGACGGCGTCATCGCCCGACGCGACGCCGACACGTGCGTCACCTACCGCCGCTCGGGCGACGACAACGTGCTCGTCGAGTACGGCGACATGAAACTCGATCTGGCACTGCGGGCCCGGGTGCACGCCCTGCATCAGCGGGTCGAGGCGCTCGCGCCCCGCGGCCTGGTGGACCTGACTCCAGGCATCCGCTCGTTGCAGGTGAAGGTGAATCCCGATGTGCTGTCCATCGATTCGTTGATGGGTCTGCTGTCCGAGGTCGAGGACGATCTTCCTGCGGCCTCGGAGCTCGTGGTTCCCAGCCGCCAGGTTCGGCTCCCGCTCTCGTGGGACGACCCCTCGACTCGCGAGGCCATTCAGCGCTACATGCACGGCGTGCGCGCCGACGCCCCGTGGTGCCCCTGGAACATCGAGTTCATCCGGCGAATGAACGGACTCGAATCTGTGGCAGAGGTGTTCGACACCGTCTTCGCCGCCGACTACATGGTCCTCGGTCTCGGTGACGTGTACCTGGGCGCACCGGTGGCGACCCCGTTGGACCCGCGGCACCGCCTGGTGACGACCAAGTACAACCCGGCGCGAACGTGGACGCCGGAGAACGCCGTCGGCATCGGTGGGGCATACCTGTGCATCTACGGCATGGAGGGTCCAGGCGGATACCAGTTCGTGGGTCGAACCACGCAGGTGTGGAACCACAGCGCCGCCTACAGCGGCGGCCCGTTCGAGGAGGGCACCCCGTGGTTGCTTCGGTTCTTCGACCGAATCTCCTGGTACCCGGTCGAACCCGAGGAACTGATGGACCTGCGCGCAGATCTGGCGGCAGGCCGCGGCGGCGGAGTGCAGATCACCGACGGTGAGTTCTCCCTCGCCGAGCACGAGAACTTCCTGGACACCAACGCGGACTCCATCGCCGAGTTCCGCGCGAGACAAGCCGTCGCCTTCGGTGCCGAGCGCGACGCGTGGTCGGCGGCGGGGGAATTCGATACGACGAAGGGCAAGACCGATGCAGCCTGAGGTACGGGACCGAGTTCTGCAGGCCTACAAGCGGATCGCCGAGGTGGACCGCCCCGAGGTATGGATCACCCTGCGTGACGAGGACGACGTGCTGGCCGAGGCCGTCGCCCTCGACGCGGCGCTCGCGGCGGGTGCCGATCTACCGCTCGCCGGTGTGCTCGTCGCAGTCAAGGACAACATCGACGTGGCGGGCCTGCCCACCACCGCGGCCTGCCCCGAGTTCGCCTACACCCCTGCGCAGTCCGCTGTCGCCGTCGAGCGACTGACGAGCCAGGGCGCACTGGTGCTCGGCAAGACCAACCTGGACCAGTTCGCCACCGGACTGGTCGGCACCCGGAGCCCCTACGGCGCGGTGCGCTGCGCCTGGGATCCCTCACTGATCTCGGGAGGCTCGAGTTCCGGCTCCGCCGTCGCGGTCGCACTGGGCATCGCGGACATCGGGATCGGCACCGACACAGCAGGATCGGGTCGAGTACCCGCAGCCTTCCACGGAATCGTGGGCATCAAGACCTCGCTGGGCATCGTGCCGAACACCGGCGTCGTGCCCGCGTGCGCCGACTACGATTGCGTCACCGTTCTCGCGCGCGATCTCGACAGTGCCACTGCGGCAATGAAAGTGATGACCGGGCCCACCGCCACCGATCCACGCAGCCGGGCCTGGCCGGCCGACGTACGGCTCGCCGCATCCCCCGCAGCCCCCGCGTCGCCG
>NZ_BAOX01000511.1:0-1825 GCF_000813105.1 Rhodococcus sp. BS-15
CTGCGGCGCCATCAGATGTCGTTGGCACAGGCAGTGGAGGGTCATGTCGTCGTGGCACTTCGATGTCAGTGGTGCCGCAGATGTTCTGCCTGCCCGGCATGACGACATACCGCAGCCTGTTCGATCTGTTGGGCGTGCCGTACGTGGGCAACGGTCCGGACGTGATGGCGATGACCGCGACGACGGCTCGGGCGCGAGCCTTGTCCGCGGTCATCGCCATCACGTCCGGACCGTTGCCACGTACGGCACGCCCAACAGATCGAACAGGCTGCGGTATGTCGTCATGCCGGGCAGGCAGAACATCTGCGGCACCATGACATCGAAGTGCCACGACGACATGACCTCCACTGCCTGTGCCAACGACATCTGATGCGCCGCAGACACACTGGCAGCGTCGATTCCGCCGGGAAAGCTCCAGAGACCGCCGGGGGAGACGAACGCCACCTCGAAGCGGTAGGCAGGATCCCCGCCGAGCGCGTCGAGGAATCCGCCCGCGTACACCCGCGACAGATCGCAATGGAACTCGTCCACCGATGATCCGACCAACACCAGTACCGACAGGGCCATCAGTCGCCTCCGTTCTCCACGAGCTTGCCGATATTGAAGTCGATGCGGGACCAGCCGCGTCGCGCCAGAAGATTTCGCACCAGGAGCGACGGAATCTGGAGGTGGTGCACCAGCAGATAGGGCAGTGGATCCCAACCTGTGAGGATGGCGTCCTTTCCCTCGAAGATGCTGTGAAGGCGAGCCTTTCGGTTGCCCTCGGTGAGCAGACGCCACACCTCGTGGTAGATCCAGTAGGTCGGGCGAGCCGAGGAGAGCGGCACAACCTCGGGGTGTCCGTCGTCGAGATACGCGGCAGCCAGGTCGGGATGGTCGTAGAACATCGTGATGGCCGAATGGGTGCGAGGGTTGCATTCGATGGCATAGATGTGGCCGTCGGCTGCGGACTCGATGAAGTCGAACGACAGTTGGCCGGTGGCGTCCAGCGAATTGGCGAAAGATTGTACCCAGCTCAGGATTTCGGGTTTGTCCACCATCTCGTAGTTGACCTGGAACGCCGACGATTCGCAGCAGCCGTACACCTGCAACCGTCCTCCACGGACGGTGCCGTGGGTGCAGTACTCCTGCCCAGCGACGAACTGCTGCAGGATCCACGGATCGTCCTCGGAGATCCCGAGACCGCGTGCGAATCGCAGGTTTTCGGCGGGCGTGTCGCGGGTCAACCGCGTCAGGTCCATTCGGCCGACCGGGTTGTAGGAGATGCGTTTGAGGATGTATTCGCGGCCCGGCGGGAAGTCGAACTCCTCGATCTGCCGCACGTCGGTGATGCGCCGCCAATCGGGAACGCGCAGGCCGAGCGATGCAGCGCGCTCGGAGAATCGGGACTTGTCGTCGAGCATGCGAACGGTGTCGCCGTCGCCGTGAATCACCTCGCAGTGTGGATCGAGGAGTGCCCGTGCGTCGGCATCGTGAATGCTCGCAGCGGGACTTGCCACTGGGACGAAGACGTCGACGCCCTCGCGGAGCACCACATCCAGAAGTGCTCGGGCGTAGCCGGATTCGGTCGGTTCGGGTATGCAGTGGAATCGGTCGACTGCCCGAGAGAACCGATGCCCGGTGAAGCGATACTTGGCCGATTCCACCAGAACCACGCGATGCCCGGCGAGATGGAAGGACCGCGCGAGCTGCAGGGCCTTGGTCATCTTGCCGCCGCTGATCAGGACCGTCTTCGGTGAGTCGGTTCGGCGAGTGGCGGGCCGACCGCCGCGTACGGCGGCCACCCCCCGCCGCCACGAGGTCGACGGGGAGGGTGGCCGCGAGA
>NZ_BAOX01000510.1:0-1827 GCF_000813105.1 Rhodococcus sp. BS-15
ATGCGCTCGAGACCGAGATCGCCCGAGCCACTGGCGCCTCGACCGACACGTCGTCGGCCACGGCCACCACGACACCCGCTCCCACGACGCCGCCGCCCGATCTCGCCGCCGTGCGGGAGATGTTGACTTCCTCTGCTCGCAGCGCAGCAGATGCAGCTCGCAACGAAAGTGGTTACCGGGCAGGCCTTCTCGGTTCGATCAGCGCCTCGTGCACGGTCTCGGCCCTGGTGGTTCTGGCATGAGCGATCTCGGTCCGGAACAGCAAGGCCTGGTCGATGCCCTGCACGCCGAGTACGCGGCGGTGTTCGCCTACGGCGTCGTCGCGGCGTTCTCCAACCCCACGCGCGCCGAGGTGGTGGCGTCGAACACTGCCGCTCACCGCGCGCGCCGCGACGCCACCATCGATGCACTCCGGGCGGCGAGCGTCACTGTGCCACTGCCCGATCCGGCGTACGCGTCCCCCGTTCCCGGTGACCGACGCGATCTCGGCTGCGCAGTTGGCTGCGCAGGCCGAGATCGATACGAGCATCGCGTGGCGTTCGTCGATCGAACGCAGCCGGTCGGGAGCGACCCGCGACATGGGCGTGCAGGCGTTGACCGACGCTGCGGTTCGCCTCGCGACGTGGCAGCAAATTCTGGCGTCACTCCGTCGTCGACGGCATTTCCCGGCCAACCGTGAGCGCTTCCGCCGGTCCGGCGGAACGCCCCGGCATGAACAGCGCCGCCACGAGTCCGATCGCCACTGCCCCTGCGCCGACGAGCAGGGCGGGTGCCAGGCGTCGGTGTAGCCGGTGGCGTCAGTGATCCACCGGCTCCGATGAACACTGCTGTCAGTACCGCGATGCCGAGCGCGATACCCACTTCTCGCACGGTGGAGTTCGCACTGCTCGCGGTGGCGTGATCCTCGTCCTTCATGTCCCGCAGCACTGCGGTGGCGGACGGGGCGAACGTCAGGCCCATGCCCACTCCGGCCATCAGCAGCGCCGGGACCATGGACAGGTATTCGGTGTCGGGTCCCAGAATCAGCGCCATCCACACGAGCGAGACCGACTGCAACGACAGGCCGGCGACCAACAACCCACGCAGTCCGACGCGCTCGGCGAGCAGGCCTGCGATGGGTGCGACCACCATCGGTGCGGCAGTCCACGGCAGCGTGCGTAGGCCTGCCTGGAACGGCGTGTAGTTCATCACGATCTGGAGGTACTGCGCGAGGAGGAACACCGCCCCGAACATGCCGAGCGAGAACGTGATTCCGATGATGTTGGCGATGGTGAAGCTGCGCGAACGGAAGAGTGCCAGCGGCAGTACCGAGTGCCGGGTGCGCGATGCACGCAGAACGAAGGCGACGAGCAGTACCGCCGAGCCGATGAAGCCGGCGAGCACCGTGGTCGACGCCCACCCGTCGTCGTTGCCGTGGACCACCGCCCACACCAGGAGGAAGACGCCGCCGCCCGCGAGGACCGCGCCGAGCAGATCGAGCGGTTGGATGCGCCCTGCGGTTTCCTTCAGCGCGACGTACGCCAGCGGGACTGCGACGAGGGCCACCGGAACGTTGATCCAGAAGATCGCCTGCCAGGAGATCCCGTCGACCACGCTCCGCCGACCACCGGCCCCAGCGCGACGCCGAGTCCGGAGACCCCACCCCAGATCCCGATTGCCATTGCCCGCTTGCTCACCGGCACCACCGCGGCGAGCAGGGCCAGGGACAACGGCATGATCGCGGCGGCACCGATTCCTTGCACGGCGCGCGCCGCGATGAGCATCGCTGGACTCGCAGCGAGCGCGCTGGCCACCGAGGCGGCGGTGAAGACAGCGATTCCGCCGAGG
>NZ_BAOX01000509.1:0-1864 GCF_000813105.1 Rhodococcus sp. BS-15
CCGGCGTGATCGGCTCCGGCGTGATCGGCTCCGGCTGCTTCTTCGATGGCGATGGCCGAATCGATGTGCGGCTCACCGACGACGAAGGCGACGGCACCGGCGAGCAACCCGGCGACGAGTCCGGCGAGCAGACCTCGCACCAGTAGTTGGACGAAGGTGCCCTGCAGCGTCGGGCCGTGGGTGTCGGTCAGTGGCATGGCAGGCCCAGCAGGTGGCGGCCGTCGTGCATCAACTCGTGCATGTACATGCCACTGCGGGAGATCGCGCCCTGATCGAAGCCGACGAGGTAGAGCACGACGAAGGCGAGCAGGATCGTTGCGGCGACGATGACGGCAAGGGCAGCCGACTCCGTCGTATTACTGGGTGCGTGAATGATTGCCATGGTGTGTCCTCCTGGGATATGCGTCCCGTAGTCCCCGCTCGAAGAACGGGGACGGCCATGCGATGAACGAGTTTTCTGACTCTCGAATTCGGACATCTGCCCGACGTCGATCACAGTGGCGCAACCGCTCCGGATTTTCACCGGATTACCTGCGTACATCGCGTCTAACCTGCGAACTGTGGCACCGAACGCGACGCTGTGTCAATCGCTGTCCTGACCTACTGCAGCTCGATGCCAGAATGACGCGGTGCCTGCGCCACAATGACACGGTGCCTGCGCCCGTGACCCGACTGATCCTGGTGAGCCACGCCAGAACCGCCGCGATGCGCACAGGCCGATTCCCCGGCGACGAACCACTCGACGACGCGGGGCTGCGCGACCTTGCTGCGGTGACCGATCTTCCCCGCGTCGACCGCGTCCTGTCCGGACCGGAAACCCGCTCGATCTCCACTGCCCGCATCTTCGGCTCGGACATCTCGGTGGAACCGGCGTTGGCCGACATCGACTACGGCCGGTGGTCCGGCCTCGAGATGACCGATCTGCCCGACGCCGACGCGCTGGCCTGGCTTGGCGATCCGGCGTTCGTTCCACCGGGTGGCGAATCCCTCGATGCGTTGTTCTCCCGCGTCGAGACGTGGCTGAGCACTGTCGGATCCACGCCAGGCCGCACGCTGGCGGTGACCTCTCCTGCCGTCGTCCGAGCCGTGGTGGTGCTGGTGTTGGCGGCCCCGGTGTCCTCGTTCTGGCGCATCGACGTCTTCCCGCTCACGCGCACATCGGTCAGCCGTCGAGGCGGCGCGTGGACTGTGGGCTCGACGGCTCAGAAGTTCGTCTGAATTTTTCTCGCGTCGAGGGAACCAAACCGAACACGGCGGCGTCCTACCTACCGACAGCGCAAAGTTCTTCGATCAGGGGGCGTGGCTCATGACCGTCATCAAGGTGGATCCGGTGGCACTGCAGCTCGCTGCCTCCGAGCTCGATGCGGTCGCCGCCCGCTTGCAAGCAGCTGTCACTGCGACGGCAATCCCCGTGCGGCCACTGCCGCCCGGCACCGACGAGGTCTCGCTGCTGACCGAGCGATTCTTCGGTACCGCGGCCGAGACCTTCGGACCTGCTGCAGCGCAGGGCATTTCGGAGTTGCACCGGGCGGCCGAGGAACTGCGGAAACAGGCCGCGGACTACGTGGCCACCGATGACGACACGGCCGGGGGCTTGCCCGGCCTACCCGGCATCTGACGCACCGAACTCGACGGCAGCAGAGAAAATGACACAACGCTCGAACATCATGGGGGCCAGAGGATGACGCTCGGAGTGACAGGCGTGGTGTGGCTGCCACGCACGGCGACGGGAAACTCGACGCGACTGCTCGGGCCAGGACCGGTGCCGTTGCATGTCGCCGGCGGGGCGTGGGGGTCGGTCGCCGCGGCGTTCACCGAGGCATCGGCGAGTATCGCCGCCGTCACCGCAGCTCTGACCGCAGGC